>URFB01000032.1 GCA_900547045.1 uncultured Mollicutes bacterium | reverse complement strand
GCTTTATGAAAAAAAAGACAATTAACCCATCCCATTTTGATATTTTCTTCAATTAAATAAAAAGGGATTTTTTTCCTTTTAGCATATTTTAGAATATGAAAGGAATGCCCTCCTCCGCTTGAAATTACAGCATCCACATTATTTATAAGCTTAGAAATTGATATCATGATATTATTATCTAAATAAAAAAGAAAACGATTATTCTTCTTTTCAAGACCTATAAATTTTATATTATTTTCTGAAGCGAGTTTTTCTTCTAAATAGCCCTTAAAGCCAATATAGGAAAACTTAATTTCAGGATTCTTTTCCATCAAATATTGAGCGAGCCTGATTAAAGGGATAATGTGGCCACCAGAAAAGCCACCTGCAAGTAAAATTTCGATAATATCACCAATTAATCATATGCAAAGCCATAAAAAAAAGAAGCTCAAAGCTTCTTCTAGTATTGACGCTTAATGCCATTATAATAAGCATTTTCAATAATTGCCCCACCAAGACATAGCTCATTGTCATAAAATACAACGGCTTGACCAGGCGTACATGCTCTAATAGGCTCAAGGAAAATAACCTCAATATGATTATCATATTTTTTAACCTTAACAGGATGATCCTTATCACGATATCTAAACTTAGCCTGATATACTTTATCCTCCTCAAGAGGAATAGAAATTTCATTAAGGTCTGTAGCTGTGCAGCTTGTCGAATAAAGCATTTCATTTTCATAGCCTTGACCAACAATTAATTCATTCTTTTCAAGATTCTTACCAATAACAAACCATGGACTATTATCAAAGTCCTTAAGACCACCAATATCAAGGCCCTTTCTTTGACCAATTGTGTAATACATTAAGCCATCATGCTTAGCTACAACCTTACCATCAAGGGTAACCATATTACCTGGCTTAGCAGGTAGGTAATTCTTTAAAAATTGCTTAAAATTACGCTCACCGATAAAGCAAATTCCTGTTGAATCCTTCTTATCCTTAGTTTTAAGATTTAATTCATGGGCAATTTTTCTTACCTCAGGCTTATCAATATCACCAAGCGGGAATAGACTCTTTCTTAGCTGTTCTTGGCTTAGCATACATAAGAAATAGGTTTGATCCTTATTATTATCATGAGCACGTAGCAAATAGCTCATATCCTCATCATGTCTTACCTTAGCATAGTGACCCATGGCAATATAATCAGCATTTTGCTTCATCGCGAAGTTTAAAAAGGCCTTAAACTTAATATTCTTATTGCACATAATATCAGGATTTGGCGTTCTACCTTTCTTATATTCGTTTAAGAAATAGGTAAATACCTCATTCCAATATTCCTCAATAAAATCAATTCTAAGGCAGGGAAGATTAAGCTCACGTGCAACCTCAACAGCGTCCTGGTAATCAAGCTCCTGTGGGCAGACATTATCATTAACTGTAGGGTTACCTAAATAATCATTGTTTAGGGCAGAATCCCAATTTCGCATAAAAGCACAAGTTACATCATAACCTGCTTTTTTTAATAAATATGCACTTACAGAGGAATCAACTCCTCCAGATAAACCTAAAATTACTTTTTTCATAATGTAACCTCGCTTATATTTTTTTATTTTTTTAATATATATTATAATGGTGATCAAATGAAGCTAACAAAGCTATATATTATAACCATTACTTTTTTACTATTATTAGGAAATCTTATGATTTATAGCTCATCAATGATTTGGGCTGAGTATATAACCGGAAATCGATATTATTATCTCATAAGACAGCTCATTTTTACAGCCATTTCCATCATACTTTTTATAATCAGCTTAAAATTTGACTATAATATCCTAAAAAAGCATGCCAATAAAATCCTTATTATTACTATAATCCTCTTAATTTTAGTATTAATTCCCCATATTGGTATTTATAAGAATGGAGCAAGAAGCTGGATTGGTATTAATGAGCTATCATTCCAGCCATCGGAAATAGCCAAAATAGCTATGATAATTTTTACGGCCAAATATTTATCTAAAAATGAAGGAGCCTTCCAGAAGGAAAAGAATCTTTTTTTGTATCTAATTGTTCTTTTGCTAATATTCGGTCTTATAATGCTTGAGCCCGATTTCGGCTCAGGCTTTATTCTAACCCTACCCATCTTAATTATGATGTTTAAAGATTTAGTAAAAATAAGATATTTAGTCTTAGGGCTAATCCTTGCTGCAATTGGCATAATTGTTCTAATTATAACCTCAAGCTACCGCCTTGACCGAATTACATCCTATCTTAATCCTTGGTCAGATCCCTTAGGATCAGGATTTCAAGGCATTCAATCCCTTTACGCCATCAGTCCCTCTGGCCTTTTTGGTCATGGACTCTTTAAAAGCCATCAAAAGTTTTACTTTCTTCCCGAGCCTCAAACTGACTTCATCTTTGCGATTATCATTGAGGAGCTGGGCCTAATTGGAGGTCTAATTGTAATTATAGCCTTCCTCATAATCATTACTATAGGCTATATGGGATCCATGAAATGTGAGGATGTATTTGCTAAAAATATTCTTTTTGGCTTTACAAGCCTCATATTTGTGCAAGCATTCATTAATATGGGAGTTGTAACAGGTCTACTTCCTGTAACTGGTGTTACCCTTCCCTTTTTATCATATGGAGGCTCAAGCCTCATTACGACCATGGCAATGATGGGTGTAAATCTTAACATATTAAAAAGCAAGGCAATATTGCCTCACTTTAATTAATATAATCTTTCGATTGCTTTAATTGCATTTAAAACAAATTCGTTATTAGGTGCATCCTTTTTATATTTATAGGCTAAATTAACAATTTGTCCATTTAGCTTTTCAATTTCCGTGAAACGTTTATTTTTAACATCCTGATACATAGGAGTATAGCCTTTACCAAAATTAATACAAATGTTTCTAATTTGGTCTAAAACCTTTTCTGCATCAAAGCTATAGCCATCAAGCTTCGCAATTTCAATTGTTTCATTAGCAATGCTTTCAACTAAAGCCCAAATGTTTTTATTTTCGTAGCAAACCTTAGTTTTACATTTAAATAAGGCTGTTAGAGGATTTAGGGTTACATTAACGAAGGCATTTTCCCAAATAACACGCTTAATATCATCACTTACCTCAGTTTCAAAGCCAGATTGATTTAATAAAACCTTTCCTGTAAGGGCAAGCTTTTTATTATCTACAGCAGAGCCTAAAATAGTTACACCACCATTAGCTAATTTTACAACACCAATGTCTTCCTTAACACAATTAATAGCAGTATTTCCTAAAATAATATTTTCAGGAGCAACAAACCTAGATAGCTCTCTTTCAATTCCAAAGCCATTTTGTAGGTAAATAACGATTGTATGCTCGTTAAATAATCCTTCATTTTGAGTTAAAGCTGCAATATTTTGAGTAGATTTAACAAAAAGTAAAACTAAATCAACGCTGCTATTGTATTTACCAGCTAAAAAGGCAGGTGCAAGATAAGACTCCGTCTTATCTCCTTCTTTAATTGTAATTCCATTTTGATTTAAGCTGTCAACAGTTTTTTGAAAGGCATCAATATAAACTACTTCGTTCTTCTTTGATAATTTAGCTCCAAAATAGCATCCCATTGAGCCACAGCCGACTACTGCAATTTTCATTCTATTCCTCCTCGTTTTTCTTAAGAAAGGACTTAATAATATCCTTTCTTGTTACTATTCCAATAAATTTTTCTCTATCATCAACAACAGGTACAAAGTTTTGATCAAGTGATAATAAAATCAAATCATTAATTTGTGCATTTACGTTTATAGACTGATAGCTTCTTACGCGTTTTATTTCACTAATTTTCATTTTTTCAGCAATTTTCATTTCAAAATTAGGGGTATTTTTAATTGCATATAAAATATCACCCTCGGAAATAGATCCTAGATAATCACCATTTCTTGAAATGATTGGTACAACTGAAAAGCGTTTACTGCTTAATACCTCGAGAGCTTGTCTAATTGTAAAATCATTATATAAAAAGCATATATTAGGCTTAGATATTAAATAAAATAAGATATTCATTCTTCCTCTTTCTACATAACTCTCTATTAATATTATAATCGATTATTTAAGGGGAAACAAGCCCTAGTGACGTTTTGTCGAAAGAGCCATTCCATCCCCAAGATTAAAAATCGTTGTCTCAAAATCTGGATGATTAAGTAAGAAATCAGTGTAATTATTAAGCTTTCTAATTAAACCACGAAGAGCTCTTGTTTTAGCATCCTCAAGCTTAACACCATGAAAGAGCATATTATCAGTTATAATAATTCCCTTATCTGTAAGTAATGGTGAATATAGATTAAAGAAATTAGTATATTGAGCCTTAGCCGCATCAATGAAAATTATATCATATTTTTGATCTGATACATCATCTAGTGCCAGTAAGGCATCCTTATAAATTAATCTAATCCTTGATTCAAGGTCTAAAGCCTTAACATTTTTTAAGGATTCCTCATGCATTTGTTCATCACGCTCAATCGTTGTAACACAAGCATTTGATGAAAGGACCATCATTGATGCTGAATACCCAATCGCAGTACCAATTTCTAAAATGCTTTTAGGCTGAGTTGCTCTAATCATTGATAATAGAAAAGACAACCCCTCATCCTGAATAATTGGCACATTATTTTCATGAGCATATTCCTTCATTTTTAAAACATAATCAGGAAAATGCAAATTATACATTTTATTAAGGGTTTCCTCTTCAAGCTCAAGACTCATAATTAATCCTCGATTGTCTCATCACAGCCACTGCATGATTCGCATGAACCAGCACATTCATTTTCTTGATTATTGTAATAATCATCAAGCATTTCCTCAAGCATCGTCCATTCTTCCTCACTCGTGATTTGTGTAAGATGTCCCTCACCCTTATCACTAGCATTATAAATAGCTGCTGACGCAGTATTTGTACCCTTTTCAACGAATACAACATAATCCTTATTAAATTCCGTAGAATGAGTTGTAAATAAAATTTCGCAAAGAATTTCTTCACCACTATCAGTTGTTATTGTTAATGTTCTGTCTTCCATTTTATTCCTCCTAATGTTTACTATCTAAAAAATCCTGAAAAATGACTACGGCAGCCATTTCGTCCTTCTTTTGATGACGCTTTTGTCTAGACATATTTCCCATAATCATGGCCTTGTCAACTCTTACGGTAGTAAGACGCTCATCGATAAGGTGAACCTTGATATCAGATTTTTCCTCGATTTTTTTCTTAAAATCATAGCTAATTTGTGATCTTATACCTTCATCACCATTCATATGCTTAGGATTTCCTAAAACTATTTCATTTATGCCCTCTTTTTTACAAATATTAATGGTTTCATTAATCGCATAATCATAATCATCATCTTCAAATCTCAAGGTTTCATAGGCTCTTGCAAACATACCAAGGGCATCTGATATGGCAAGGCCTAGTGTTCTTGAGCCTAAATCCAATCCTAAATATTTCATTAAATTAAACCTTTTACAGCTAAAATTGCTTCATCAACCTTAAGAGGATTTTTACCACCAGCCTGAGCTAGATCTGGCTTTCCTCCTCCGTTACCATCACAAATTTGGGCAGCAGCCTTAACTAAATTAGAAGCGTTAACGCTCTTATCTGTTTTAGCAATAAATGTTACCTTATCATTATTAACTGAGCTAATAAATACAAGCTTTAGGCTATATTTATTTTGAAGAGCTGATGCTAAATCCTTAAGGACATTAATATCAGGATTATTTTCCTTAATGAATAAGCAGTTATTTTCAATTTGATTTTGATAGCTATCAAGATCATTTAAAGCATTTTGGCTCTTAAGTCCTTGATATTGCTTATCTAGAGCCTTAACCTGATTAGATAAAGCTTTAATATGCTCCTTAAGCTCTAGAATTGAACGATATCCAAAGCTATATTTAGTCTTGAAATCATCCTTAAAGCTTAGCGCAATGCCTTCATCATTAGCTTTAGCTACAATGGCATTACCCTTGCTTCTTAGAGTTTCAATTTCATTTAATAGATTAGCTTCATTTTGAAGTAATAAAGCATGAGAATCATTTCCTGTTGTTGCAAGACAACGATAAATACCTGAACCAATTGATTCAATTGAGTTAATTTCAAAGTTTACAATATCCTTAGTATTCTTTACATGAGTACCAGCACAGAATTCCTTTGAAACCTCCATATCAACAACTCTTACTAGGTCACCATATTTATCATCAAATAAAGCCATAGCATCTAGCTTTTTAGCCTCTTCAATTGGAAGGACATGAGTTATAACTGGATGAGCTTCCTTAATATATTGGTTAACTAAATCCTCAATTGATGCAATATCATCATCAGTTAAAGCATTATAATTGTTAAAATCAAAGCGCATATAGCTATTAGATACCTGTGAGCCCTGTTGGTGAATATGACTACCAAATAAATGCTGTAGGGCTGCTTGGAATAGGTGAGCTGATGAGTGATTCTTCATTGTTAAAATACGGTTATTTTCATCGACCTCAGCGCTTACAATATCGCCAACTTTTAAATCATTTTCCTTAAGCGTATGGATATGCTGGCCGTTAGGCATCTTAACAACGTCTAATACCTCAATACCATTAATAGTACCCTTATCGCAAAGTTGACCACCTGAGAAGGCATAGAATGGTGTTTTATCAAGGACAACAGCGTTATCAAATACACCAATTACCTTAGCTTGACAAGAAAGTGTATCATAGCCGATAAATTCAGATTTTTCCTTAAATTGCATAAAGGCTTCATTTTGCCCCTTCATTGAAGCGATATCCTTACGTGAAGCTCTTGCACGCTCCTTTTGAGCCTTCATTGCAGCCTTAAAGCCTTCCTCATCAACATGCTTACCTAATTCCTCAGCATATTCTTCAGTTAGCTCATATGGGAAGCCATAGGTATCATAAAGTAAGAAGGCATCCTCACCTGAAATAACATCTGACTTGCTTGCAATTTCATTAAAGCGCTTTTCACCTTGGTTAATAGTTTCAAGGAACTTAGACTCCTCACGAGTAATAATTTCCTTAATAACGCCAACCTTTTCATGTAAATATGGATAGAATGGATCCATAATTTGAATTACAACATCAACAAGAGATGCCATAAATGGCTTATTAATACCAAGTTTTTTAGCGTACTTAGTTGCACGACGTAATACTCTTCTTAATACGTAGCCTCTTCCTTCATTTGACATTGTAGCACCATCAGCTACAGCAAATGTTACGGTTCTTACATGGTCAGCAATAACCTTGAAGGCCATTTGACCTTCATATTTAACACCAGAAATCTCTTCAATCTTATTAATTAATGGCTTAAATAGGTCAGTATCATAGTTAGTATCTACACCCTGCATAACGCAGCATAATCTTTCAAGACCTGAACCAGTATCAATATTCTTATGAGGAAGCTCCTTATACTCCTCACGAGGAACACCTGGCTTTGAATTATATTGTGAGAATACGATATTCCAAATTTCAATAAAACGATCATTTTCAATATCCTGCTCGATTAATTCCTTACCGCGCTTATCATATGACTCACCACGGTCATAAAAAATTTCGGTATCAGGACCACATGGGCCCTCACCAATTTCCCAGAAATTATCCTCAAGAGGAATTAGATGATCAGGGCTCATACCACACTTAATCCATAAATCACGTGTTGCATGGTCATTTGGATAATAGGTAATATAAAGCTTATTCTTATCCATTGCAAACCATTTGTCGCTTGTTAATAGCTCAAATGCCCAAGGTAAAACCTCGTTTCTAAAATAATCACCAATTGAGAAGTTACCCATCATTTCAAAGAAGGTATGGTGTCTTGCAGTCTTACCTACATTTTCAATATCATTTGTACGAATACATTTTTGAGCATTTGTAATTCTTGGGTTTGAAGGAATTACAGAACCATCAAAATATTTTTTAAGAGGGCTTACACCTGCATTTGTCCATAAAAGGGTTGGATCGTTTTGAGGTATTAATGAAGCACTCTTTTCTACACTATGACCCTTTGATTTAAAAAAATCAAGCCACATTTGTCTAATTTCATAGCTTTTTAAATTTTTCATACTAAAATCTCCTTATAAACAAAAAAAATCCTTAAAATCTAAGGACGAATTTTATCCGTGGTACCACCTTAGTTCAGTATAAAATACTGCACTCGATATCCTTAACGCGGACTGACGCTTAGCTCCATAGTAGCTTCAAATCCTTGTCCTGGCTTTCACCATCCCAGGTCTCTAACATTTAAGGAATTTACTTATCTATTTCACAGCTATTACGTTTATATTTTACCATATTTCTATAAAAAGAAAAGAAAAAAATTTAAACATTAAAAAAATTCTGACAAAATGCCAGAATTTCATACTTAAATATTGTTAATAATTGCTAAAACCTGCTCCTTAAGGCTTAAAAGCTTAGCATTAGCATCTTCTTCAGAGCTTCCAGTAATACCATAATATACCTTTAGCTTAGGCTCAGTTCCACTTGGTCTTAATACAAACCAGCAATCATTATCTAAATGATATTTGATTACATTTGATGAAGGAAGTGGATTTTTAGATACCTCATTAGTTTTTAAATTTGTAATGGTACCAAGCTTCATATCCTCTTTTACAAGAATATCATAACCTGAAAGATTAATACTATTATTTCTAAAATAATCCATAATTTGATTAATCTTCTTCTTACCCTCAATACCCTTTAGACCAATGTTAGAAATATCCTCAATTGTATAGCCATATTCCTTATAAATATCAAGTAAGACATCATATAAATCCATACCTTGAGTATAATAATAAGCAGCAGCCTCACAAAGCATAATACAAGCCTGTAGGGAATCCTTATCACGAACGCTATCCTTAATTAAGCAGCCATAAGACTCCTCATACCCAAATAGATAATGGCCCTCACCTTCAATTTGACGAGCCTTATCTCCAATATACTTAAAGCCTGTTAGAGTAGTTTCAACCTTAATACCATGCTTTTGAGCAATTAAAGTACAAAGTCTTCCTGATACAACAGTTGTAAATAAGTAATCATTTGCTAGGTCCTCATGACGCTTTAAATGCTCATTTACAATATAATTGAAAATAACAGTCGCGCTTTGATTACCTGTAAGTAAAATATATTGACCATTATGTAAAACGGCAACTCCAAGTCTATCAGCATCTGGGTCAGTTGCAAGACATAATGAAGCCCCTATTTCCTTAGCATATTCAATTGACTCATCATATGCTTCCTTGTTTTCCGGATTTGATGTTTTAACTCCTGAAAAATCAGGGTCCTTAGTCATTTGACACATTACAGGATTAATATCATATCCTAGCTCCTTTAATACATTAGGGAAAAAGACTTGACCTGTACCATGAAGGGGAGTATATGTTACCTTAAAATCCTTAGGTAGATTGGGATTTAAGCAAATTGTTTTAATATTATTGACATATTCTAAGTCCATTTCATGCCCTAAAATTTCAATATTATTCATATCAGCTGATTCCTCAACTGAGAAAATATCCTTAATTTTAGCGATTTCATCGATTACCTTATTAGCCTCCTCAGGAAGTAGCTGACAGCCAAATTCATCATAAATCTTATAGCCATTATATTCCTTTGGATTATGAGATGCAGTAATCATAATTCCAGCTTTCTTCTTACGCTAAATGAAAGCTCAGGAGTAGGTCTTAAATCCTCAAATAAATAAACCTTAAAGCCAAGCTTAGTTAAAACCTTAGCGCTGGTGATTGCAAATTCACGTGACATATGTCTATTGTCATGAGAAATACAAACGCCTCTTTCCCTAGCATTTTCCTTTGAAAGTAAATATGTACCAAAGGCCTTAGTAGCGCGACGAACTGTATAAATATTCATACGATTAGTACCAACGCCTAAAACTCCACGTAAGCCACCTGTACCAAACTCAAGGTCCATATAAAAGGCATCCTCA
>URFB01000031.1 GCA_900547045.1 uncultured Mollicutes bacterium | reverse complement strand
CATAGTAGCTGCTATGTCATTTGAAAGACTAATAAGCATACTATTAAGTCTTTCCTCTAAAGCCTTATATTCCTTAACCTCAGGCTTTGAATATAAAATTGCCTTTGCATTACTAAAATTAGCACTAAGCTTATCAAAATCCTTATAGTATTTACGATTTGGATATGCCTCATTATAAATTGATTCGGCTCTTTTGAAGGCTAATATTTCCTTTTGATAGCTTTCATCAATTATTTTTTTTAATTCCTTAAGCCTGATAAAATCAGCTGAGCCTACAATCTCATCTATTAAATTGTCTAAATCATCATATATAATATTATCCATACCCTAATTATATCATAAATTACTTCTTATCAAAGTATGAATTTAAGCTTTTTAAAAGCCCAATATTTCTTTTTAAGCCCTCAAGCTTATCGGTTAATCTATCATGAAGCTCATCCTTGGCGACCCTAATAAAAGCATCATAATTATGCTCATAATATAAAATCTTATACCACTTAGGATGATAGCGTAAATAATTTAGATAGCCTAAATTATTGTATAAAAAGTTATAAAATTCCGACTCGTTAATACCAATCATCAAACTTCCGGTCAAATAATGGATCCGTTGTATTCTTCTTAGAAGCGGAAGCCGCTGTTGCACCAGCACCAAAGGAAGCTAAAAGCTCAAGCACCTTTTGAATTGAGGTGACATATTTTGTAATGTTGTCTGGGTCAATTTTTTTAATATAGCCCAGTACATTTTTAATCATATCCTCTGTCGATTCGCTCTTTGGCTTTTCTTCCTTCTTTTCCTCAGGCTTTATGCCATCATCAAGCTTGAGCTCCTTTTTCTTATAATCAGGGAATGGGTCATCAGTAGATAAGGTATAGGCCTCATAAATTTCCTGCCAGGTTCTTTTATGATTTAATACCTCTTCCTTTAGCCTAGGATGCTCCTTAACATATTCCTTAAACCTATCAAGATCCATTTTGTCACTTCCTACCCTAATATATGCAGGATTTAATCCTAGTGACTCTTTTTTATTTAATTATTTTTTTCTTTTTTGAAGAAGATAGATTTCTCTTGCAATTTCATCAACTGATTTATTTGAAACATCAACTAAATAATTAGCTAAGGCTTTTACCTCATCATTAAAGATTTTACGGTCAATTTCAATTCTTCTTTGAGCATTTAAAAGCCCATCATGACGACCAATCATACGATTAAGCCTAACCTCTTCACTACAATCTAGATAGAAAATAGTAAGCTTAAGCCCTGATGATAAATATTTTTTCATGCCCTTTGGCTCTAAAATTAAATAGCTATCCTCATTTAAGGAATTAAGAGCGGTGCCATAATAATTATCGTTGTAGCAAACATATTCAAAGAAAAAGCCTTGATGCTCTAAGGACTCAAATTCATCCTTTTTAATAAAATGATAATCAACACCATCAACCTCACCCTTACGCATCGCTCTAGTGGTATAGGTTACAACCTTATTTAATCCATATATTTTCTTTAAAGCATAACCAATTTGCGTTTTACCTGAAGCGGATGGGCCTACTAAAATAATCATAATATCACTAACCTTTTAGTGACATTATAGCATAAGAAAAATTATTTTTTGCCTTTTTTTATTTAATTTATGGCAAAATCCTAATTTTTTCATAATCTAATGGTGGTGAGTATATGTTTAGAAAAAATATGGCCGAGCCAAATCCTTACTATTTTGAAGGACAAATGCTCGACCGTCTCTATTATGAAATTGATTCTCTAAATCGCAAGGCTAAGAATTTGAATAACCGCTTAAAAAGGGTTGAATCATTCTTAGGTCTTAGACCTGATGAAAGATATGAGCCAGAAATTCAATATAATGACTAAAGTCTAGTCACTTAATCCTAAAAAGCATATGATATAACGAAGGGGGTGAAGCAATTGTATTATTATGGAATGCCTCAAGGCTGCTGCACAATGCAGACACCTTACCAAAATAATCGTGGTTATGGCTATGCTTTAATTCTTGTACTTTTCATTCTTCTTGTAATCATTGGAGCTTCAGCTTGGTACTAGTAGATTTTTCTAAAATTTATGATATAATAATTATCGGTGATAATTATGTTTTTAAATAAAGATATCGTAAAGGAAGGAAATCAAATTTTAAGAAATATATCAAAGGAAGTTCAAATACCTCTTTCATCAGCTGATTTAGAGCTTCTATCAGGGCTTCATGAGTATGTTGTTGTTTCACAAATTGATGACCTTGTAAAAAAATATAAAATTAGACCTGGTGTAGGAATTGCTGCACCTCAGGTTGGACAGAATAAAAGAATGTTTGCTGTGGAATTTAATGACTTTCTTGATAACAACAAGCACTATTCCTTATCTGTTGTGAATCCAAAAATTATTTCAAGATCAAAGGAAATAACCTATCTTCCTGGTGGTGAGGGCTGCTTAAGCGTTGATAGAGAAACAACTGGAATCACACCAAGAAGCTACCATATTATTGTAAAGGGCTACTTCTATGACTTTATCAATAAAAAGCTTCAATTTAAAACTATTGAGCTTGAGGGCTATCCTGCAGTTGTATTCCAGCATGAATATGATCATCTTGATGGTATCCTATTTACTGATAAGTTGTATGATGAGCTTCCAGGTGCTACTCCACTTTTTGAAATTGAAGAAGATAATCAAGACGAATAATTTCGTCTTTTTTATTTTTTCTTAAGCTTAGCAATTAAAGCGGGCAGGTCATCTAGCAATATTTTTTCAAGCTCGGATTTAGATGCCGAAATCGTTTTAATTGAATTATTATCAATTATTAAAAAGCCCTGCGGCTCCATTTGAAAGTTTCCCCCAGAAATACCACCAAAGGGTAGAGCCTCACTGTTTTTAGATGCATATTCAGACCCACCACTTAAATGACAAACCTTAACCGATGAGTAAGGAATAATCATTCTTCCTCCCTCAAGACAAATAGGACTTCCTAGTACCTTATTAGTGCTTGCTAAAATATTAGCCTCATCTAGGCTTACCTTTAAAAAATCTTCGGCTTTGCTCATATATTTTTCCTCCAATTAGCTTAAATATTTCTTCTGCTAATATTATGAGCAATTTAAACAAATTTATACGAGCCTTTAAGCTAAAGCTAAGCCCCCTTTGATTAAAGGGATAATATAAAAAGCTTCTTTTTTTTACACTATAGAAGGTCTCATTAACAAAATCATTCATCAAATAATAAAAATTATAGAAAAAAAACGGATCAATTAGGTTAATTGATGATAAATCATCAAAGCGAATAATTTCAATATAATCAAGACTTGTAGCTCCAAGGATATGCTTAAGAGGCTTAATAAGCTTCATTTTCCTTTTTAAATCAGCTATATTATCCTTAGTCGATTTTGATTTTGCCGAATCAATAAGGCTTGAGATACTTTTAAAATGAAGCCTTATTCTTAGACCCGCAGCTAAAAAATAGACCTTAGCCTCATCCTTATATTCTATTTTAATGCCAAGATCAATAAAAAAAAATAAAATAACACATGTAATAACAATATAAGGCATCTAATCACCTTTTTTTATTGTTCTCCTTCTTTATAAATATTATTCCTAAGCCAGATACAAAGGCTAGAGCTAAAATTATAACAAGTATATCTAAAGCCTTGTTATTGGCAATTTTAGCACAATAGATAAAAAAGATAAGAAAAATTAGAATTTGAATTATGCATTTAATTAAAATTTTCATTTTATCACCACCATAGGTTAGTATTGCCTAACTTAAGTATATATTATTTAGTCTTCTTTTGCAAATGAAATGAAAAAATCAAGCCAAGGCTTGATATAAAATACTATCTAAATGGAATAAAGAAATTATTTAAGCCATTTCCGTTAAAGCCTGCTTGATAGGGAACTTCCACATCAAAGACTCTAACCTCACTCGATTGTGAGCATGTTGGAACGGTAAAATGTCTTTTATATACATTCATAATATTATGTGTATGATAATTTACATAATGAGGTACATCGACAAATTGACATGACTCCTCTACCTGATTACAGCACTTATAGTCTGGACAGCCCATGTCAGTTTTATAGAAATCACCATTATAGCCATTTCCATCGAAATTGCCATCAAATGCCTCTCCTGGCTTGGCATAATTCATATATGGTGGAACGTAATTCACTAGTTTATCCCTCCTCATTCTTATTATATGCTTATGTCAAACAAATGCTAAAATAAATATTAAAAATAAAATAATAAAAAGGACCCGAAGGTCCTTCGTACTAATTTCTATCCCCAAATAATTGGTAGATAATTAGAATTAATCTTAAAATTTCGACATAAATGTATAGAATACTAATAAGTAGTCCAAATGAGCAGCACCACTCATAGCTCTTATCGCATCCGCCCTTAACAAGCTCCTGTGCCTCATTAAAATTAGTAAGTAGCATTGCACAAGCATAAATTAAAAATAAAGCCTCTACTGCAATCATTACACCAAGGTTATTCATAATTGGATCAAACACTGGGAAAATACTCATAATTAGCATTACAAGTGTCATTAGAATAATACTAATTCCTAATGTTAGAGTAAAGCCATAAATCTTAGATTTATTTCTTATTACACCAGATGCAAATAGGCCAAGCATTGCACAAAATACTACAATAGTAGAAATAACTGCTACAAGCGCAATTCCTGGATATACAAGCTCAAGTAATAATGATAATGAGCCTAGGAAGGCACCCTCACCAATCGCATATAAAATACCACAAACAGCACTAGCTCTTGGTGACATCCTTCCAATTAGAATCGTAATAAAGCCTAAAATTCCGCTACCTATTAGGACACCGACTAAAACGTTTGTACCAACATTTGTATATAAGGATGCAATTGCAGCTGCAGCAGACGCAATTGAAACAAATAATAAAATTAATGTTTTTATTGTAATTCCCTTATAGCTTGCACAATCACTTTTCGCATATACATTTTCTTGATTTTCATTAATATTTGAAAACATTGGATTATTCATATTATCAAGCTCCTTTTCTTGTAATTATTATACCATAAAGTTAACTCTAGTAAACATTTCTTCCTTTAATTTTTCCATTATTTTAAAATTCACATTATTTTCACAAATTTTAATGACAAAATAAGATAATTTACTTATGCACCAAAATCAAAAGCGAAAAGACCGATTTCCTCTTCCTTATCTTCCTCAGGAAGATCACCTAGGGCGCCCATTTGGTCAAATAAATCAAATAGGGTTTTATTAAGCCTTGTACGCTTAAGCATGTCCTCCTTTGATGAGAAGGCTCTTTCATCACGAGCCTGCTTAATAGATTCTGCTGCGGCTGGACCTAGTCCATCAACAGCAGCGAAGGGAAGACGAAGGCTTCCGTCTACTAAATTACCTTCAATTACAAAGGTAGATGAGTCTGATTTATTAATATCAACTGGTAAGAATTTAATTCCACGCGCTACCGCCTCAAGGGCCACACCAAGCGCCGTAATTAAATCTTCATCCTTAGCTGTCTTATTCTTTATTGAGGAAAGAGTTTGAATCTTTTGGCGAATCGCTTCAGCTCCACCTAAAAAGGCATTTACATCATAGGCCTTAGCACGCTTTGAAAAATAAGCGCTATAAAACATAGCAGGCTTATAAACCTTAAACCAAGCAATGCGTAGGGCCATTAAAACGTAGGCTGTAGCATGTGCCTTAGGGAACATGTACTTGATTTGCTCACAAGACCAAATATACCACTCTGGTACCTTCTTCTCAATCATGGCCTCCTTAAAGCCCTTCCAGGTTTCTGGATCCTTTGCAACCTTACCCTTACGAACGAACTCCATTATCTTAAAGGCCTTTAAAGGCTCAAGTCCATCAAACATAAGGTCAACCATGATATCGTCACGACATCCAATGATTTTATCAAAGCCAATGCTACCATATTCGGTTGTACCATTTACAAGCTCCTTAGCATTACCAAGCCATACATCTGTACCATGTGACAGACCAGAAATCTTGACTAGTCCAGCGAAGGTTGTTGGCTTAGTATCAATTAGCATTTGACGAACAAAGGTTGTACCAAATTCTGGTACCGCGTAGGATGCAACATCACTATCGATATCCTCAGGCTTAACATTAATCGCTTCGGTTGAGCCAAATAAAGAGAAAACCTTCTTATCATCAACAGGAATCTTTCTAGCATCACTAAATGGGAATTCATCCTGATGCTCATGAACAATATCCATAAAATATTTAATTAGGGTTGGATCATCGTGTCCAAGAATATCTAGCTTTAATAGGTTATCCTCAAAGGCATGGTAATCAAAATGGGTAGTTCTCCACGCAACGGTATCATCGTTTGCAGGATATTGAATTGGGGTTACATCAAAAATATCAATACGCTTAGGAACAACGACAATTCCACCAGGATGCTGGCCGGTTGAACGTTTAATACCAATTAGATTAGTTGCGATTCTACCAGTTTCTGATGACCTCATTTGAAGGCCCTTCTTCTCCGCATAGGCCTTAACATAGCCAAAGCCGTTTTTATCGGCTATAGTAGCTACGGTACCTCCTCTAAATGAGTTATCATAGCCCATTAGGTGTCTTACAAAAAGGTGAGCACGAGGCTGATATTCACCTGAGAAGTTAAGGTCAATATCGGGTACCTTATCACCATTGAAGCCTAGGAAGGTTTCAAATGGAATATCATGTCCATCCTTTTTAAGCGGCTCGCCGCAGCAAGGGCATAGCATATCAGGAAGGTCGTAGCCAGAACCTACGCTTCTTAATACATCCTGAAGCTTACGCTCCTCTTCACTATTAATCTTTTCTTCTTCCTCTTCAGAGAACTTAATGGCCATAAATTTACATTTTGGACATAAATAATGAGGTGGAAGCGGATTAACCTCGGTAATATTCATCATTGTCGCTACAAAGGAAGATCCTACAGATCCACGCGAACCTACTAGGTAGCCGTGGTCAATGGAATCCTTTACCATCAAATAAGCCATAAAGTAGGTTGAATAATAACCAGAGGAAATAATTGATTTAAGCTCACGGTCAACTCTCGCTCTAACAAAGGGATGAGGATTTGAGCCATAATTTAGAAGAACATTTTCCTCAACGACATGCTTCATTTCCTCAATCATTGATGGATAGCGGTACTTAGGGTCTGGGTGGTCAGCAAATTCATCATCAGCTGGTACAAACATTTCCTTGTGGAAGCAGCTAATACGCTCAATCATATCCGCTACTAAATTAGTATTTGTTACAACAATTTCATATGCTAAGTCCTTATCAAGATATGAAAATTCCTCAAGCATTTCTTCGGTTGTTCTTAAATGAGCATCAGGGCTTACCTTATATCTTGAAAGCTCGTGAACACCACCACCAACTTGGTTAGAGGCGATTAAAATATCACGATACTTTTGTTGCTCACAATCAATATAATATGCATCACTTGTAGCTACTACGATCTTATTTAAACGCTTAGCCGTTGAAATAATCTTTTTAACAGTTTCCTTTATAATTTCTACGCCATCATGACCATCATTTAAAAAGTCAATTAAATGGTTATAGCATTTAATTGGCTGAACCTCAACAATATCAAGGGGTAAAATAGCCTGCTCAAGATCATGCGTTGAACGGTTTAGCGCATTTTCAAATACGGCACCAAATGATCCTGATGAGGTAGTAAGCACACCCTCATGATAATTATCTAAAACCGAATGAAGGAGCCTTGCATCGCCTGCAAGATGAGTTGTAAGAGCATCAGATAAAAGCTTATACATATTTTTATAGCCCACCTGATTTTTAGCAATAACATTAATACGAGATGGAATAATATGCTTATGAACCTTACCATTATTAAGTAATGAATTAATATCCTTATAATTAGTAATCCCCTTCTTAAGAACATCATTAATAATTTGTAAGAAGCATTCAGCAGTAACTCTTGTATCATCAGTTGCACGGTGATGATGCTCCTGCTTTACCTTAAAGAATTTACAAATTGCCTTAAGATTAAATTTACTTAAAACATCACCATATAGGGCACGACATAAATTTAAGGTATCAATTCCTGGCATTTTAGGATTTTCAAGTCCATTTTGCTCAAGCTTAGCATGAATCATACCAATATCAAAATCCGCGTTATGGGCAACCCAAATAGCACCCTTGCTAAATTCCATAAAATCCCTAAGCGCATCCTTAATGCCTGGCGCGTCCTTAACCATTTCATCTGTTATCGATGTAAGCTCTGTAATTTTATTAGGAATTGGACGACCAGGATTAATGAAGGTACTAAATGTTTCACTAATAATTCCCCCCTTAACCTTATGAGCACCAATTTCAATGATTTCATCATAAGTCTGACTGAAGCCTGTTGTTTCAATATCAAATACGACATATGTGGCTTCCTTAAGGCTTAAATCCGCCTCATCATAGGTAATATGCCAAAGCTTATCATCAATATAGTCAAGCTCACAGCCATAAATAGGCTTAAAATCCGGATTCTTTTCCGTAGCGTGGTTAATATCGGGAATAGCATATACACCATTACGATCAGTAAAGCCAATAGCCTTATGGCCCCAAGAGCTTACTGTTTTAACAATATCAGCCGCTTCATTTAAGCCATCAAGGTTAGACATTTTAGTATGCATATGAAGCTCAACACGCTTAGCACTAGCATTATCCATTCTTGAGGATTTATGATCAGCATGACGCACGAAATTCAAGCTACTAGCCTGAAGGGTTACCTCATGCTGGAAGGTATTATATTCAGCCTTACCCTGGACATTAACAACATCACCAATTTTAAGCCCCTCAGCCACAGCTAATTCATTTTCTCTTACCCATTTATTAACACAAATACTATCTGTATCATCAAAAATTTCAATTTTTAAAAGATAGCTAACCTTTTTCTTAGATAAATCAAGGGAAAATATTTCCCCCTCAACCATAAAATTAGGCTCCCCCTGCTGCTCACGATAGGTAAATATTCCCTCCTGGGTTTGGGGAATTTCTTTAATTTTAGATAGGCTTGATACCTCAACCCTTTTACGATAATCAGGCTTTAAATTAACAACTTCTCTCTTGTGCTGCTCCTCCTGGGCCTGACGCTCTTGATGCTCCATTAAGGAAATAGCCTGTTTCATTTCCTCGTGCTGGAGCTCAGATAATGTTTTTAAGGATTCATCAACCTCAAGCTTAAAATCAACATTTAAAAAGGCTTTACTAAATGATTCCTTAATTTGAGGTAAATAATCATTTAAAAAAACAGATTCACGATCAATTGTAATCGTAAATAAGCCTTTTTCATAGGCATGCTTTAAATCTAAAAAGCATTTAAAAACGAGGTTCTTTTCACTAAGGGATGTTAAAATGGCATTATAATATTCATTGGCAAGCTCCTCATTAAGGTCACTATTTTCATATTCAATATTTAAAATAACGGAATCAAGTGCAAGCGGATTTAAAATAGACAGAGCCTCACGATGAAGGGCCTTATAATCCTCAGGCTTAAGAATTGATTTAATTTTTAAAAATAACTCAATCGTTCTTGATTTTTTATAAAGACTAACGCTTGATACCGTTAGCTCATTTCCTGCAAAATCAAAGGCTGTTTTTTCCTTTAAGCAATCAATAAACTTCATTTTATTCCCCTTTTCTTACTTCAATTTTAACAATCGCCTTAAGTGCTCTACTATATGCAAAATAGCTATATAAAAGACCAATTAAATTCAAAATACTATAGCCTAAAAAGCCCGCAAAGGCGGTAAATAGAAAATATGGAATCATTGCATAAAGGTCAATGGTCCATTTAAAGCGTCCCTTTACCATTGGATTAATAAGGCTTCCTAAAAAATAAAAAATAACAAGAATCACAAGACTTTTAAGAATGAATACGATTGAATTAACAATAACATAGGCACTTACAATATTAAAATTATTATCATATACAATATTATAAAGCTTCTTTGTTAAAAGGCTTATATCATCGATACTTGCATCCTTACTTACATTTAGATTATCAAATGCTATCTCTCCCTTAGAAACCTTAAGCCCATAAGCATAAATTGTATAATTATTGTCCTCAATTATAACATTAAACTTAGATTGATAATAATCATCAGCTGAAAAAGCGTAATGATATAGGTCGGTTGTAATATAAA
>URFB01000030.1 GCA_900547045.1 uncultured Mollicutes bacterium | reverse complement strand
TAAGCAAACATAAACACCAGATACAATAAAGAAAATATTATTCTTTAGCGCCTTATATAGTAAAATACCTATAATTCCACCTACAGTAAAGCTTAAAATAGCTGTACCAGGAATAATACCCGTAATAGGCTTTTCATTTTTATTTCCTCTTAGCTTGTAGCCAAGAAAAACCCCAAAGTCAGTTAAATTACCAGACATATGAGTCATTCTTGCTACGATTCCCTTAAATGAAACAACCATACCATTTTGAAGACCCATAATAAAGGCAAAAAGCCAAACATTATGAACATCAAGCCATGCAAGAGGAATTAAAATACCAATTGCTAGAATAATAAAGCCATATGATTTATGTAAATAAAAGGCTCTCTCACCGGTAATAAAGCCAGAGGTTGTCGCACCAAGCATAAATAGTAAAATTAAAAGTAATATTTCAAGGCTTCCCGAAAAATCACCAGTTGAAATACCAATTGCAAATTTAGATACTAAGCCTGTAACATGCGAAACGGTTGTACCATCATAGCCAAATATCGCAATCGCATTTACAAAGCCAGCTAAGGATGTTAATAAAATCATCCAAATAAATAAACTCTTACGTCCCATAATAAACTCCTAGATAAAAATTAACTAACCAGCTTAATATGATACTATATTTTATAGCTAAACTCAATCCTTTAAATAAAAAAAAAGAACCTCGGTTGAGAATTCCGAAGTTCTTCTTTTATTAATCCATAATGAATAAATGCGTAAATAATAAACTGTAAAATTAACGCTTTGAGAATTGAGGTGCACGACGAGCCTTCTTAAGACCGTATTTCTTACGTTCTTTCTGACGAGGGTCACGAGTACACATACCAGCTGGCTTTAAGCTAGCACGGTAATCAGGATTTACAAGCATTAAAGCACGAGTGATACCTAAACGGATAGCTCCTGCTTGGCCAGTAATACCGCCACCATTAACGTTAACAGAGATATCGAACTTTTCAGTTGATTCAGTTAACTCAAGTGGTTGAAGTACATCTAAACGAACAGATGGAGAAGGGATATAATCCTCAAAACTACGTCCGTTGATTGTGATAGTACCTTTACCTGCTTCTAAAACTACGCGGGCAACTGCGCTCTTACGACGTCCTGTTGCTAAATATTGAACCTTTTTATTAGCCATGATTTATATTCCTCCTTATGCCTTTACCTTAAATTCTACTGGTTTTTGTGCAGCATGTGGATGCTCGCTACCAGCGTATACATATAAGTGACCTCTTTGAACGTCACCTAGCTTAGTATGAGGTAACATACCCTTTACAGCGTATTCTACCATTCTAGTAGGGAACTTAGCCATCATTTCAGAAGCATTTAAAGTAGTTAAACCACCATTGTACTCTGAGTGATGACGATATAGCTTATCGCTCCACTTCTTTCCAGTTAATTTAATTTTTTCAGCGTTGATAATAATAACATTATCTCCACAGTCACAGTTAGGAGTATAAATAGCCTTGTGCTTTCCTCTTAAAAGTGTTGCTACTTGAGTAGCTAAACGACCTAATGTTAAACCATTAGCGTCAACAACATACCAATTATGTTGTACAGTTTGTTTACTTGCCATGTAAGTATTCATTGTTTGTTCCTCCTTAATATTGTCTTAATTAAATAATTAAGGGCAAATGTGGATATTAATAAAAAATGTACCTCATATAATTTACAATAAATCATATAAATTGTCAACTATTTTTTATTTTTTTATTTAATTTTTCCTCAAATAAAAATCCTCACTTGCATAAATGAGGATTTTATTAATTATTTACTTTTTTTAGAAGCTGGCTTAGCAAGAAATCCGTCTACAAATAGGATAATACCTACAAGGATTAATAATATAGCGAAAATCCAAATAATTGTTGTATCACTAAATAAAGGCTTAGCGAATAAATATACACCAATTGACACAAGGGCAATTGCACATACAAGCCACCATAAAGGATAACGATCATTGTTACCATGCTGATGATAATATGCTCTAAAGACCTCAACAACGCCACGGCACCATAATGCAAGACCTAAAATAGCACATGCACCACCAACATTAATAATCTTAAATTGCTGAAGAATACAACCAAGAGCAATTAAAGCCATTAGAACAAATTCAACAATTGTTAATACCTTAACAACACCATTACTTCTTTGTCTAATTTTTTTAACTAGAAAAAGACATAGGTAAAGTAAAATACATACAAAGATAATAATATTAACAAAATTTTGTCCCCAGCTTTTCCAAAATACCCAATCATCGGCATTTGACCAAACTGGCATAAACATTATACCTAAAAGAATTAATAAAACTCCCGCTACGAAAAATAACCAAAATAGCTTTGTTTTCTTAGGTCTAAATAATAAATTACATAAATTATTAAACATTCTTTTCATTTTTATACCTCCATCTTAAATCGAAAATATTATAGCAAATCTAAGCCAAGAAATAAATACATCAGCAGTTTTTTTAAATAAAATTTAACTTTCACGAAAAAGCTAAATATGATATACTATATTCACTATGGAAGATATTAGACTAATACTCGCAGACAATTTAACAAAACTAAGAAAAAAGCATAAGTTAACCCAGGTTGAGTTAGCTCATCAATTAGGATTCTCAGACAAATCAATTTCCAAATGGGAGCAGGGTGATACCATCCCCGATATTGAAACAATCAAAAAGATTGCTGACCTTTATGGAGTATCCGTTGATTCTCTTTTAGAGGACAAACCCCAGGAGGACGAAATTGATACAAAGGAAAGAAAAAGAATCATGACCAATAAAATAATTATTACACTTCTTGCTGTAACCGTTGTTTGGACATCATCAATTGTATTATTCACTATTGTAAATATTTTATATAATGCATATTATTGGCAATCCTTCGTATGGGCCTTACCCGCTTCTTCTATCATAATCTTAATTTTTAACTCCATTTGGGGCAAAAAAAGATATAATTATTTAATTGTATCAATTCTTCTTTGGACTTTATGCCTTTCAGTTCATCTCCAATTTTTAAATTATACCCTATGGCTTTTATATATTGTAGCAATTCCTGCTCAAATCGCTATTATTTTAGCAAGTCAATTAACAGTAAAAAACAAGAAACATTAGCTTCTTGTTTTTTTATTACTTAATTAAGAATTTTAGTGTCATTCTTCTTGTTAATTTCCTCAAGAAGCTCTCTTTTTACCTCATCACGAAGTGATTCCTTTAGCATTCGACGCTGATGCTCATCCTTCATTTTCTTTATATTTTCATCATTTTTTCGCTTAATTGATTTAGCAATGGAAATTCCTTCACTAATAAGAATTACAGCGTAAATTAAAATACAAATTGGGAAAATAAAGTTTTTATTTTTAATAATACTTGTAAAATTTAAAAAATTAACCGTTTTTATGTATTTTCCATAATACATACTAGCATCGATTTCTACACTATCCTCAACGGGATTAGTATAATTATTATCACCCTTAGTTTTTAAGCATCCATTATCAAGGATTTTAGTAACACGGTGAATAATATAACGCTCTCCATCATTGTAAACAACGATATCACCAACTCTAGCATCTTCAATTGAGCCTTTTTTTATTAGAACAGTTTCACCAGGCCTAATGGTAGGGTTCATTGATTCCGTTGGAACGTAAGAGATAGAATATCCAAAAAAGGAAGAAATCTGCTTGTTTTTTAGCGCAACAGTATTTTTGATTAAAACAATAAGCAAGAAAGCGACAAATAGGCTTAAAAGGCTTGTAACAGCAATACTAGCTATTTTCTTAATGCGCATGCTTTTTCTTCCTTGCCATTCTTAATGGCTTAGAGCCACGCTTGATATCATCAATATATGATTTCTTTACTCCCTTAGGAATTTTCTTTTGATTGCTACAAGATACTCCCTTGGAATCCTTAATATTGGTTCTTGCAAGAGCCCTCGACTTTTTAATTGCATTTTGCATCTCAAGCTTATTTTCGACAATTTCATTTTCATCAAGCCTTATTACAACCTCATTATCGATATCCTCATCATAAGCAAATTGATCACGATTATTTTCAACTAAATTATCCTCACTATATCTGATAATGACATCATCATCTAAATCCTCTAGATATTGGCTACGCGCTTTAGGCTTAGACCTATGGATTGGCTTTGGCTTAGCCTCAGAAGTACTAACAGGCGGAGCTTCCTTTTCATCCGTAGCCTCTTTAGCATTTGGCTCCTCTTTAGAAATTGCAGACTGAGCCTCCCTAAGGGCACGCTCCTCCTCTTCCTTCTTGTTAGCCTCTTCAAGAGCCGCTGCTTCCATTTCCTTCTTTAGACGTGCAGCTTCTTTTTCCTGCTCCTTTAAGGCCCTAAGTCTTTCCTGCTCCTTTTTCTTTTCCTCGCGAGCCTTTCTTCTTTCTTCCTGCTGACGAAGCCTTTCAAGACGTAGAGCCTCTCTTCTTTCTCTTTCCTTACGTCTTTCTTCCTGACGCTTTAGGTATTCCTCAAGGCTCTTAATACTTGTATCAAGGGCTTGGCTTTCACGATCCATCTTATTTAAATCAATTTGCTTTTGCTCACGCACTAGCTTCATAACCTTTTGCTTACGCTTCAAAAGCTCTAAAAGCTCAGGCGTCTTTTTCATATCATCGGTATTAACTCCAAATAAATTAGGATAAATACGATTTAGAACATCAATCATTTCTCTAAACACACGCTTAACGCTCATTTCATAGCTTAAGCCTTGATTTAAAGCCTCTTCATATTTTTCCTCAAAAATTTCTGAAATTCGGCTTAATAAGTATTCTGAAATTTCCTGATGAGATAAGGCAATATTCTTAGGCTCTAATTCATATCTAGTTTGTTCCTCACGATGAAGCTCACGAGTATTTTTCTCACCATCAAAGGCCTCTAATTGCTTAAGGCCTCTTTGGTACATTAAATTATTAATTAAGGCTACGCCAATATGATTGAAATCATTAATAATTACATCATTATCATCATTATCCTTTTCATTGGATTCAACATTATAGCCAATTTCCGTTGTACGATCAATGAAAAGCCATAAATTATATGCAATCTTAAAGTCCGGATTATGAAGAATAATATTCGTTTTCATAATTGGTGGGACAACATCCTTAAGCTTCGCAACCGCCTGGTAAAGACCTGTCCCCTTTAGAGCACGATATTTATCAAGAGCTTCCTTAGTCTTATCAAAAAGGGCACGAGCCTTTTGGGTTTCATCTAAAATTTCATTAGAAATTTTGATGTTCATTTCTAAATCAATTTTACGATGAGAAAGCTTAATATTATTTTTATATCTAATTTCATCAGCGTTAATTGACTCAAGATTTTCATCCATCAGCTTTAGTCTTGTATCAAGGAAAATAATAACACGATTAATTAAGCTTTTAATAAATCTATTTTCATATATTCCCAAATTATCCTCAGCGTATGTAGACAAAATTTTAGAGGGAATAACCTCATTTTGTTCATTAATATCACGAATATATTGGGTATGAGAGGCTAAATGTCTAATTGATTCTGAATCAACCTTTTTAGCCTTTTCCATTGCTACAACCTCTTGCATATAGGCAAGCGTCTTTTTAGGATCACGACATATTTTTAAAAGGCTTGGGTAGGCATTAATAATAATATCAAGAAAGCTACCATCAAAAATTTTAGTTTCACGAACCGTTTTATTATAAATTGTTTTATCGCCTTGCTGCAATTCATTAAAAAGAAAATCACCAAAAGGTGATTTTGCATTTTCAAAACAGGAATAAAATGCTTCATAGAATTGCGAAACGGCCTTATCATTTAACTCTTCTTCAGTTGGTTTTAAAACCTCTAAAGCCATAATATCACATCCTAACCTACATCATTTTCTTCAAGTCTTCAATATATTCAATTGAAACCTTAAATGAATTCTTTCCAAATAGCTTATCTAATAGCTCAATTAAGCCATCAAGCTCATTATGAAGGAAAGATAAATTCAATGATTCAAATTTACGTGAAATCTTATTTGCTAGCATATAATCTAGGCCTTGAATCTCTGTAAATCCACACGCAACATATACTGGAACAAATAGCTTAATTTGCTTCATAATACGGTTACCAAAGGCAATCTTGAAGTTTTGTTGAATATATTCATCAACCTTCTTAAATGAATCCATAACCTTTGTTGATAGGGAAATCTCAGCCTGAGCCTTCTTAAATAGCTCATCAAGATAATCAAATGTCATTTGAACATTATTAGTATAATCGCAGTCAATTAATTCTGCTTTATTATTAATAACGATTGGAGTCGCACGATCATATACCTTATCAGTAATTGTGAATGTTGAATCATCCTTGTTTGCTGTACCAATAAACCAAGTATTTTGATTAATGAATAATTTACCATTAATTAATAGCTTAGGGTCATTTGGTTCAGAAGCTGGAACTAAATCGATTTTCCATTCATGTACATCTGGCATTTCCATTACAGACAAGAATTCTGCAAAGTAATATTCGATACGTGCTAGGTTCATTTCATCTAGTACAATAAAGTTAGGCTTATCAGAATAACCAGCCTGATATACAGCCTTTAGGAAATCTGTTTCATTAAATTTCTTAGTAAATTCATTTAAATAGCCAAGTAGCTCAGCACGATCACGCCATGAAGGCTGAACTGAAATAATAGATGTTTCCTTATTAAAGAATTTTCCCATTGCGTAAGGTAGGGATGTTTTACCTGTACCAGAAATACCCTCAAGGATTAAAACCTTAGATGTGGCCATACCCGCAAAGAAACGAGCAATAATTTCCTTTGTATAATACAAATGTAATTGAGAAGCACTATATTTAATAAAGCGCTCAATAAGCTCAGGTAAATTAACCATGTCGCTTGATTGCATTACTGTAAATTCCGAAGAAATTTCATATTCCTTATCAACCTGAGTAAGCTTCACAAAGCGAGAATCTGATTGAGGAATAGGCTTTTTACCCTTAAGAGATGATGAGCCTCTTTCCATATCAGCTTGCTTAGCATAAGCCTCAGTACCATTAATTTGATTAATACGAAGGGCTAAAATCTTGTTCTTCTCCTCAACTAAATCAAATACACGATTATTTAGGATAGCTATTTCATCAACTAGCTCGTCCTTTTCAACCTCACGTCTTCTAAACCTAATATACTTACGTAGGAATTGAAAAATAACCACTACAATTAGTACAAAAAATACAATTAAAACAATCGCAACAAGCACAAGCACAATCCAGTCAAGGACTGTGAAATTTTCATTATTAACACATGATGTAATAATATCATTTATATATTGCTTAGGATATGAGTAGAAGATCTTAGAAAAAAGACTAAATAGGGTCTTAAACCAATCAAGAAAATTTTCAAAGAACTTCTTTAAAAAGCCTATAAAATATTTTGAAAACTCAGCCATATTTAATCCTCCTTACTAAAAATTTATTTTAAATACTTACTTGTCTTCCTCTTCATCTAAATTTGAATCTAGATTTTCTTTAGATAATTCACTAGCTTCCTTGTCATCTAGCTCATCAGATTTGCTAGAATCTTTAGCTTCTTCCTCACTATTTTTACCTTCATTAAGCATTTCCTTTAAAAGCTCGGCACGAAGTTCAGCCTTAAGTCTTTCCTTTTCATCATCAGAAATAGCGTCTTGGTTTGAAATTTCAGCACTATTTTCCTTCATTTCAAGCTTAAGCTTTTCTTCTCTTGCACGCATAATGTTTAAAACTAAAATACCGATTTCAAAAATTAATAAAATAGCAACTGGCACAATAATAATCGCAACAAAGTGATTGTTAATCGCTTGAATAGTTTTACCAAAGCCAGCCCATTTTCCAGAGTAAATGCCACGAATAGCAGATGCAGAGAATACCTGATAAACAGAATGTCCTAATCTTTCAAAATATGCAGATGCTTGTTCATCTGTCATACCATCTAGACTACTTACACTGAAATTAATATTTTTAGCAACCTTATCACCCATTGTATAATAAATGGTGGTTCCTTCAGAATTTTGACCAATGTAAACAATTCTGTGGGTATTTAAAGCTGTACCAGCGCCCTTATTTGATGCTATGCTTGAATCAAAAAATGTTACAACATCTCCAACCTTAAGCTTAGAAATCTTCTTTTCACTTGCAACATTAACAATGATCATATCTCCGGCATTAAATGAATCCTTGTTATCTCCTGTCATTGAATCAGATATAACATTTAGATATCCTTTTCCAAAAATATTAGGAATTTGATCATTTTTATTTTTGGCTCTTATATTAGAAATTGAAAATAAAAGAACTAATAAAATTAGAGCATAAAATATAACATTTAAAGCTATTTTAACTCCAAACCATACCTTTTGCTTAGTAGTCATCGGAGTTTTTGTTTCTTGGGTAGTTTTTCCAAACATATTATTACCTCTCTTTTATCTCATGTTAATATTCTAACACAAATAAAATTATTTTAAAATATTAACATAAAATGGCGTTTCAAAAAAACGCATTTTATTTAAACACTTGATGACATACCAAGTTCGAATGTGAAGGCTTCTCCTTGAAGTTCTGTGATACAATCTGCATCCCATCCTTCAAGCCATAAATATATTGTTATTTTTTTCATCATACCTGAATATAATCCATCATGAGCAGAAACAATTTCTGTTGTATCATAATCAATATCATTTCGATCATTTTCAGGAAGACTGATTTTAGTCTCACTTTTTTGATTATATAAATCAACCGCCAGATTATAATCAGCATTTATTCCCCCAAAATTATAAACACCATCTTTAATATTAGGTGTATTTCCACCAATTGAGTAAATGGTTGTTTTAGGGTTATTGCTTGCATTTAAAATATCACTATTTTTGCATGAATCATAGCTTACTAAAGCTAATCTCATTGCATTAGCAATATTCATTTTTACTCCCTTTGATATTTCACCTAATGATGCTTCATCATTGACATTACTTCCGATAAAGCTTACAAATTTATTCTCGGCCTTAACCGGATTAATTGTTGAAAGTCTAACAGATGTACCTTCTTCTTTATTATCATTATTAGATGCAAGATAGATATCAAATGAAATATATTTATAATCTGAAGCGTCCTTATCATCTACATATTTAAAGCCTTTATCTAAGGAGCTATAATCCTTAGGAGTGACAGGATCTAATATAATATTTAATAAGGAATTGACCTTATCTTCATTTAAACTAGATGCATCAATTCCTCTTTTTTGAAGAATTGCTCTTTTAACATCTAAAGATGACAAGGATTCTTGAAAATCAATACCATTGGTGGAAATTGCAAGTGAATTTCCACCATTGATATCAAAATTAAAATCTTCAATATTATTTGTACGGGTCATAGCATACCAAGCATATGTTGATGTAATACAGGTTATTAATACTAGAATACTAAGTATAGCTGATAACCATATTTTTTTAAAGAAATATTCCATGGTATGCTCCTTTCGTTAAATTAGATATTATTATTGATTTTTAGGAGTAGTGATAAGGCTAAACTTAAGTCCTAATGAGAAAGTATGAGATGCAACTGCATCAAAGCAAGCCTTATTCCAGCCATCTAACCAAATAGTAAAATCAATTTTATAATAACCATTTCCAGTAATAGTTGGAACAATAACTAAATCTCCTGTAGCAGATATAATTGCCTTTGTAGTTACATTTTCTTTTGTTTCAAGTGAAGTTGTTGTCAATGCATCATTTTCAATTGTAACAGTACCAGATTCAGATTTATTATTTCCCGTTATCTTATTAAAGTATGATAAACCATCATAAATGGCAGCGCTCTTATTTAGCGCATAAAACTTTGGTGCAGTTGTAGCTCCACTGAATGTATTTTCACTTGAATATTCTTGGGAAATACCGACATTCATAGTCTTTAAAACATTATCCCATAATGATTTACCTTGAGTAATCTCTTCATAAGTTGAATCACTAGCTAAAGCAGTTTGAGCTTCATGTGTCTTTGTCTTATTTTCATCTAAATCTTTAGCAGTAGTTGAAAGCTTGATACTATAATCATTCTTGGCAACATTAAGATTTTGAACCGAAAAATATAAAGTAAACTTCATATAGTCAACATTTTCTTTTTTTTCATTATCATTTAAATCATATAGTTTATTATTTTCACTCTTCATCTGTAATGGAGCCATTTTTAATTTACTGAAATCAGCTGTTGGAGTAACACTTTTCGTACCATAATCTTGTCCATCCTTAGAAATAAATAATGATGCTCCTGATGATTCAACTTCTCCAGATACAGTACTTGAAACATCATTACTAGTGACGAACCATGCATATGTTGATGCGGTTGTTCCTACTGCTGCAGCACTAACAGCTACAGCTGACATA
>URFB01000029.1 GCA_900547045.1 uncultured Mollicutes bacterium | reverse complement strand
AACCTAAATCCATATCCTCAGGATAGCCAATATCCGAAAGCTTTTTAACCTCTCTAGTAGAAATATCAACCGGACAAATTTCCGATTTGCAGAAAAATAAATCCTCATCATTATGCTTAAAGCCTGTTTCCATTTCAAATAAATAGGAGCTTTTTTTAGTTGTATAGCTTAAAGCATCCATATCCTCATTAAAATCAGGTAGGCGATTAAAATGAAGCTTATGCTTTAGGACAACTAAAACCGCATTATTTCTTGATGCGATAATTGAATTATCAAAATCATATTTACGGAAAAAATCAGTAACCATATTTTGCGTAATTTGACAGGCATCAACAATTCCTAGCTTTAATTTAAAATCAACATTTGAAAACTTAACAATTTGATGCTCACTATATTTATATTTCATAATATCACCTACCCAATAAGAGCACTTTTGATATCAATCTCATCACTTTTAATGATGATTTCCTTATCATCACACAAACCAACAAGATAGCCCTCTTCGGTTATCCTCTTAGCTAAATAGGCTTTACCCTTATAATTAAAGCTATGATTTAAAATAATACTCAATTCCTGGTATTGATGAATTAAAGATTTAGGGTTGGTATCAATTAGCATATCATAATGCTTCAAAATCAAATCAATTAATTGATCCTTGCCAATAGACACATAATCCAAAATGCCAGGGACATCAAGCTCAGGCTTAGCGAGCATATTAAGGCCAATGCCTACAATAGAGGCCTCAAATTTAGTTTTATATTCATCCTCAATTAAAATCCCACAGATTTTTTTAGAATCAACATAAACATCATTGGGCCACTTAATGCCAGCATTAATACCAAGCTCCTTAAGAGCGAGGCATACCGCCATCGGAGCGATGATGGTATTATTATGAAGCTTTTTAAACAAAATGGAAATGATAATATCATCAGAAGACAACCAAACTCGATTGTATCTTCCTCTTCCCTTGGTTTGTCTTTTAGCAACTAAACAATCCTTATCCTTAAACAAGGAATAATTAGCCTTAAAAAAGTCATTAGTGGACTCAATTGAATCCACTCGATACATTGTATAGATATTATTAAATGAGTAATTATCTAATCTTATATTATCCATTATTTTAAGGCCTCTAGTAATGACTCTAGACCCTCAACAGTTGAAACATTATAAACAGAAACTTCCTTGCTTGTCTTTTTAATAAAGCTTGAAAGCGTAGCTCCTGGTCCAATTTCAACAAATGTATCAACACCCTGCTCAATCATATAACGAATTGAATCCTCAAAATAAACACTATGGCAAATTTGACGTTCAAGAATATCGTTAATATTTTCCTTAAGCTCAGTACCAGTAACATTATATACAATCTTATAAGAAGGCTCATTTGGTGTATATTCATCAAGCTTTAAGCGAAGCTCTAATGAAGCCTTAGTAAGTAGTGATGAATGGAAGGCACCTGATACATTTAAAGGTAGAGCTCTTCTAGCTCCCGCTGCTAAAAGTAAAGGACAAGCCTCATCAATAGCTTTAGCATCGCCTGTAATTACAATTTGTCCTGGACAGTTGTAATTAGCGATTTCACAAACACCCTCTACATTTTTAATTGTATCTAAAATAACCTCACGTGAAAGGCCAATAATCGCAGCCATCTTACTAGTACCTAAAGGTAGAGCATTTTGCATGATATTACCACGGAAGCTGATAATATCAAGGGCATCCTTAATGCTCCAAACATTAGCAAAGGCAAGGGCACTATATTCACCAAGTGATAGACCACATGCATACTCTGGTTCAATACCATGCTCTTTAATACAAGATGCAATCGCATATGATGTTAGAAGCATCGCCTTTTGAGCATAAGCAGTTTGATTTAAAACGCCAGCCTTATCCTCGAAGCATAATTCCTTTATTTCCGGATTAGCATCATATAAGGCCTTTACGCTTTCATATTTATCATAAAAGTCATGACCCATGCCAACAGCCTGAGCACCCTGACCTGCAAAACAAAATGCAATTTTCATATAATCCTCCTAGCTAATCTTACGATATTTTTGATATCTTTTTTCAAGCAATTCTTTCTTCTTCATTGCCTGAAGCTCATGAATTTTTTCAATTAGCTTTGACTTTAAATCTTTTATAAATTCATCTGAAATAAAACGAATCCCCCCTGCAGGCTCCTTAATTATTTCATCAACAATGCCGTATTCATGTAAATCATGGCTTGTCATTTTCATCATTTGGGCTGCATCTTCAACCTTAACAGTATCCTTAAATAAGATAGATGCAAAGCCTTCTGGTGATAAAACTGAATATACCGCATTTTCAAACATATAAATATAATCAGAAATAGTTAACGCTAAGGCACCACCTGAGCCACCCTCAGATAAAACAATAGCTATAACAGGAACCTTAAGGGTGGAAAACTCCATTAAATTTCTAGCAATAGCACGAGCTTGCCCACGCGCTTCCGCACCACGACCAGGATAAGCGCCTGATGTGTCTACAATTGTAATAATAGGACGATTAAATTTTTCGGCTTGATGAGCAAGCCTTAAAGCCTTTCTAAAGCCTTCTGGTGATGTCATTCCAAAATTGCGCTTTAAGCTTTCATTTAAATTTGTACCCTTAGCTTGACCAATTACAGTTACAGGCATATCTCCTAAATAACCAATACCAGCAATAATACTTTGATCATCAGCGTAATATTGATCACCATGAAGCTCATAAAAATCAGTAATTAATTTATCAATTAATGCCTTTGACTTAATACGTTTTGCACTTCTTGCAATAGTAACACGATCCCATGCTGTTAGATTAGCATATGTTTCATCTCTAAGTTGTTTAAGGCTTAAAGAAACGTCTTTAAATTCATTTGAGGTAGGATCGAGATTAATAATCTTAGCCTCAAGCTCCTCAATTTTTCTTTCATTCTCTTCTAATATCATATTATCTATAATTATGAAGTCTTAATAAATGAGCAAGGGTTGACTTCATATCCTTTCTTTCAACAATATTATCAATGTAGCCCTTTTCAAGTAAGAATTCAGACGTTTGGAATTCCTTAGGCAATACCTCTTTTATTGTCTTTTCAATAACACGTTTACCAGCAAATCCAATTAATGTTTTAGGTTCTGCAAGGGTAATATCGGCAAGAGACGCAAATGATGCACTTACACCACCAGTAGTCGGGTCAGTTAAAACCGCAATATAAAGCTCATGCTCCTTAAGACGAGCTACCGCTTCACTAGTTTTAGCCATTTGGAAAAGAGAAATAATACCTTCCTGCATACGGGCACCACCTGAGCATGTAAATAAAATTACAGGCAAATGCTTCTTTATGGCAAGCTCACAAAGCCTGGCAATTTTTTCACCACAAACACTTCCCATTGATCCCATGATAAAATGACTATCCATTACACCTACTAAAGCACCAATTCCCTCAATTTTACCTTCAACACAAATAATTGATTCATCAATTTGCGTTTGAGCCTGAGCCTTATTTAGCTTATCAACATATCCGGGAAAATCAAGATGATTTTCAGCAATATCGGTAAATAACTCACTATATCCCTCATCCATTACTATCTTTAAACGGTCCTTTGCATATAAACGAGCATTATAACCACATGATGGACAAACAAATAAAGCACTCTCATAGTCAGCCTTAAAAAGGTTTTTTCCACACGATGGACATTTACACATTAAATCATCAGGTATTTCCTTTGGTGATATCTCTTCATCCTTTTTTCTTAAATTTAATTCCTCAAGAAGAGTATTAAATTCATTAATCTCTTCCTTACGCTTGTTGAATACGTTTTGCATTTTGTTCAAACTCCTTTAGGAATTCCTCTACAAAGCCTGTATCATAATATCCTAAAATAAAGGTAGGATGATGTAACAATACATAGTGGAATTCAGTTGTTGTTTTAATACCATCAATAATTAATTCCTCAAGGGAAGCACGCATTTTACGAATACATTCTAGACGTGTTGGTGCAAAAACAATTAATTTTAAAATCATTGAATCATAATATGGTGGAATTTGATATCCTGCATAAACCGCTGTATCAATTCTTACACCCTTACCACCAGGAACGTGAATAAAATCAATAGTACCAGGACATGGTCTAAAATCATTATTCATATCCTCAGCGTTAATACGGCATTCCATTGCATAGCCTAAAATCTTAATATCCTCCTGCTTATAAGGAAGAGGAAGACCATAGGCCGTTTTAATCATTGTTTTTACTATGTCTACATTACAAATAGATTCTGTAACCGAATGCTCAACCTGAATACGCGTATTCATTTCAATAAAATAAAAGTTTTCATCATTATCAACTAAGAATTCAATTGTACCAACTGAATCATAGCTAACATATTTGCAGGCCTTAATAGCGGCCTCATGAAGCTTATCCTTAAGCTCCTTTGAAATACATTGACAAGGAGCCTCCTCAAGCATTTTTTGTTTACGACGCTGTAATGAGCAGTTTCTTTCAAAGAGGTGAATAGCATTACCATGCTTATCACACATTACCTGAACCTCAATATGCTTAGGATTTACGATAAATTTTTCAACATAAAGCTCATCATTTGCAAAAAACTTTTTAGCTTCTTCTTTAGCTTCATTATACATAAGGTCAAATTCATCTGCAGAATTAACCATACGAATTCCTTTACCGCCACCACCAGCAGAGGCCTTAATTAGAACTGGAAATCCAATTTTAATAGCTATTTCCTTACCCTCCTCAAGGCCAACAGCCTTGTAAGAGCCTGGTACAATCGGAACTCCGGCTTCCTTCATCATGCTTATAGCCATTGATTTATTACCCATTTGGTCCATAACCGTAGGATTAGGTCCAATCCAGGTAATTCCACATTTTTCAACCATTGAGGCGAAAATAGGGCTTTCTGACAAGAATCCAAAGCCAGGGTGAATAGCATCACAGCCTGTAAGGCAGGCAATGCTTAAAATATTTTCCATATTTAGGTAAGAATCAGAGCTTGATGGCCCACCAACACAATAGGCTTCTGTGGCAAGCTCACGATGAAGAGCACTCTCATCAGCGGTTGAATAGATGGCAACGGTTTTAATTCCCATTTCCTTGCAGGCTCTAATAATTCTTACAGCTATTTCTCCACGATTGGCAATTAATATCTTCTTAAACATATTATTCACCTATTGCAAATAGCTTAGCTCCGTATTCGACCATTTGTCCTTCTTTAACTAAAATTTCCTTAACAATACCATCACAAGGTGAGGTAATTTCATTCATAACCTTCATAGCTTCGATAATACAAAGCTTTTGACCCTTTGTAACACGCTCACCTACACTAACAAATGGCTTAGCGTCGACAAATGGAGCTTGATGGAAGGTACCAACAAGTGGTGCAGTTACATATTCATAATCATCAGATGCGATTTCCTCATCATTTGAGGTTAGCACGACAGATGAAGTGTTAGGAATAACATTTGTAACTACCTGGGTAGGCTTTTCAAGCTTAATTTTTATATTATCTATCTCAAGATCAATTGAACTAACAGTTGATTTTTCAAACATTTTAATAATTTTTTCAACATCTTCTAGCTTCATTTTATTCCTCCTATCTATTCTTAATTTTTTCACTAATTAGATTACATACATCATTAACCGTCTTAAGTGATTGCATCGTTTCCCATTCAATTTTAATTTCGAATTTTGTTTCCAACTCTAAAATTAGCTCTACGGCATATAATGAATCAATTCCCAAATCCTCTTTAAGACGAGCATCAGGTGTAATCATATTTTCATCTACATTTGCGCATTCAATAAGGAGATTTTTAATTTGTTCAAACATAATAACCCTCCTACTTATTTTTTTGTTCTGTCCAGAAATTATTTAATAAAACCTTGTAAGTACCTAATGAAAAAGGTGGCTTTTTTAAATTATTTAATTCTTCATCTGTTAAGATACCATTTTTAGCAAAGCTTGCACCTGCTTGTTTAAATTTATTTAAAAAGCGTTCCTCACGTGAACCGGTTTTTAGCTCAATCAAGGTTTTAAGTTGTGGACATAAAATAGCTGTATAATTTCCTTTACCACAAATGGCGTCATATTGTGTTAATAATGAATCAAAAACATTTGTAGCCTCAGTATAAGCACAGCTTGAAATTATGACAAACTTTTTATCTGTCATATCAAAACGAATTCCATGAAATGATTTTCCATCAAGAGGAGCTTGTTGACCCTCATATGTTGACATAAATGGCATCATTCTATCGGTAAATAGTTTCATCGTACCAGGCATACCAAAGAAATATAAAGGATATGACTCGATAAAAATATCACATTCCTTAATTTTTTTTAGCATTACACTAGCATCATCATTTTTAATTACACACTCACCTGGTGTTCTTCCCCAACAAGAAAGACAACCAAGGCAAGGCTTAATATTTAAATCATTAATCCAAACATATTCAGCCTCATAGGAAGAATCTCCTTCAATGATTCCCTCAACAAAGGCTTTTGTAGCTTTAAGTGTTGAGGAATTTTCACCCTTTGGGCTTCCGTTTAGAATTAAAACCTTTTTAGGCATTATTCTTCACTCCCATAAATCTGAGCCTTATTAACAGCTGTAAAAGTCATTGATCCCTTAGAATAAATCTTATCATCAACCTTTACAACGGCATCAAATGATGTAAGAGGTCCAGCTTGACGTGTTTTAGTAACTGTAATAACTAAACGATCACCAGGAATTACGGGCTTAATAAATTTAAAATTATCAACCTTTAATAAAACATATATTAAATCAGGATTAGTCCCATCATCTTCCATAACTAGACTTGATAGCTGAGCACACGCCTCAACAATTAAAACACCTGGCATAATTGGTGAATCAGGAAAATGGCCCATAAAATAAGGCTCATTAACTGAAACACACTTAATACCCGTTGCACTAACATTTGGCTCAAGCTCAGTTACACGCTCAATCATTTGAAAGGGTGGACGTTGCTTGATACGCTTGTTAATATCATTAATATTCATCATAGAGAAAGTCCTCCATCAAGTGTTATTGTTTGTCCTGTAATATAAGCTGATGCATCTGAGGCTAAGAAACTTACTAAATTAGCTACATCCTCAGTATGTCCTAACTTGTGAAGAGGAATATTTTTTAAATATTCTTCCTTCTTCTCAGCTGGAATATGATCTAGCATTTCTGTTTCAATAAAGCCAGGAGCTACCGCATTAACACGAATACCATAAGGAGCTAGCTCCTTAGCTAAAGTTTGTGTCATAGAGTTTACAGCACCCTTAGTAGCGCTGTAAACACTTTGACCAGGTAATGAGAATTTACCAGATACGCTTGACATATTTATAATAACGCCTGCTTTTTTTCTAAACATCTTAAGAGCAGCCTGCTGAGCACAGTAAAAATAGCCCTTAACATTTAATTGGAAGCAGTCATCTAATGTTTGGCTTGACATCATAAGTAAAAATTCATCACGAACGATACCAGCATTATTTACAAGAACATCAATAGAGCCATATGCCTTATAAACATCACGAATCATAGCCTTTACATCATCAAGCTTTGATACGTCAGCCTTATAAATCATTCCTTCGCCACCATTGTTTTTAATCTCATCAAGAGTAGCTTGAGCGTGAGATTCAGAATGACTATAATTTACAACTACAGCATATCCGTCCTTTGCAAGACGAATAGCACATGCACGACCGATGCCCTTAGAAGCACCTGTTACGATTGCAACCTTCATTATAAACACCTCTTACTTCTTTAATACAACAGCACAATAAGAACCACCAGAACCATAAGCTGTAACTAAAATAGTTTGTAAATTCTTAGCCTCTACTGTTGTTTCCTTAATATTAGAGCCTGCTAAATATGCCTTAGATGAAGTAATATCTCCACCAAGCATTAAAGCAGCATGAGCACAAGATAGAGCAGCTGATGCAGCACGACCCTCACCTGTATATCTTCTTACGTTGATAATTGGTAATTTAGCTAAAGAATCACCAAATACTCTTCTGTATGAGCTTAGCTCTTCATTATCAATAATATGGTTACCATTTGCGAATCCACAAATAGCATCAATCTCATTAAGAGATACACCAGCCTCAGCTAATGCTTCATTAATAGCAGCATCTAAAGCCTCAGATGAGCCCTCAAGAGTACCGAACTTAACATTCTTATGAGTCATACCATAGCCAGCAACATAAGCATACTTCTTAGCACCACGAAGGTTTGCAGAAGCTTCTGACTCACATACGATTGTTGTCGAACCATCAGCTAAAGTAAAGCCCTTAGCATTTTCATATGGCTTTGTAGGATTTTGAGCAACATAGCCAAGCTTATTATAAAGTTCAGAAATAATTCCAATATTTTCATCACTACCTGAAGCAAGTACAACCTCTTCTTGACCTTGCTCGATAATGTTCTTAGCATAAGCTACAGCCGCAAGACCAGATTGAGCACCATTTGTTATAGTTACATTATAGCCCTTAACACCTGAGCAAATTGATAAATATCCACCAGCGGCGTTGTATACAGTATTAGGGAAGTTAAATGCACTACCAGATGCATTACCCTTTGAAGCAATATTCTCCTCAAATAGGCAGCCCATACCTAAAGCTCCTTCACTTGTACCAACAACGATACCAAGCTTTGTAGCATTTTCATCCGTAATTGTGTAGCCTGCATGCTTTAAAGCAGCCATACCAGAAACAGCCTCTAGCTTAGAGAAGTTATCAAGCTTACGATAGAAGGCCATCTTTAAGCCAAGCTCCTCATAATCAGGCTGACCAACAGTTGAATTAACACAAGATGAGGAAACAGTTACATCAGCAGCTACATTTTCAATATATTTAGAAACACCATTTCCAAGAGGTGAAACAATACCAAAGCCAGTAATATATGTCTTTTCCTTCTTTTCTGGTAAAACAACATTACCCTCACTCTTAGAGAAAATAATACTTGCGTTATTTCCACCAAAGGCAAATGAGTTAGACATTACAGTCTTAAGCTCCTTCTTACGAGCAACATTTGGAACAAAATCAATCTTACCTGCTTTTTCCTTTAAAGCAACTAAATCCTCATCAGAATAGCCAAGAGTTGCAGGAACAATATTAGATGTTAAAGCCTTAATGGCGAAAACAGCCTCGATTGCACCAGCGGCACCTAAGCAGTGACCTACCATTGGCTTAGTTGAAGATACACTTAAATCATCATTTGTTTCATCAAAGATAGTGTGAAGTGATAAGAATTCAGCGTTATCATTCTTAGCTGTACCAGTACCATGGGCATTGATATAGCCAATTTCCTTAGCCTCTACGCCAGAATTTCTTAAAGCCCAGCGAATAGCGTTCATTTGACCCTCGCCATCCTCTCTTGGGGCAGTAATGTGGTGAGCATCTGAAGAAACACCAGAGCCTAAAACCTCACAATACATATGAGCACCACGCTTCTTAGCGTGCTCATAAGATTCAACAATAACAATACCTGAGCCCTCACCTAAAGTGATACCTGTACAGTGATTGAATGATGAGCAAGGATTAGAATCTAGAGCATGTAGAGCAAGGAATCCTGCATAAGGAACAGATGCAAAGGCATCAGCTCCACCGGCAACAACAACATCAGCCTTACCAGCACGAATTAAATCACATGCGTAAGCAATTGAAATAGTTCCTGCAGCACATGCATTAGCAATATTAGTTACAGTACCACCAGCATTTAAATCGCCAGCAACCTGAGATGCAATAGCTGAAATGGGCATCTTTGTAACATCTGAAGCGTCACGACCATTCTTGTAGTAATGTTCAATTGAAACAACACCACCAACACATGAACCAATGATAACACTTACTCTTGAAGATCCAGCAAAATCGGCAAGCTTAGCATCAGCTACAGCCTCACGTGCAGCCTTAATACAAAGCTTAGATACACGGTCAAGATTATCTCCCTTAGATTCAATATCACTAAGATCAGTTGAAACCTCAGCAGCTAGCTTAGCGTAGCAATCTGTAGTATCTACAGACTTAGTTTCCTTAATTCCAGATACAGAATTAATCGCATTTGTAAAGCATTCCTCTACATTATTACCAATTGCACTGATCATACCTAAACCAGTAACAACGCATCTATTTTTATTTTCTGTCATATTATTTTTTCCTTTCGATTTATATTTAAAAAATGGTTGCAAATAATATGCAACCATCTGCTTGAATTAATTGTGTGCTACGATATAAGCAGCTAAAGTATTAATGTTTTGGAAGTTTTCTTTAGCTACACCTGACATAGAAACGCCAAATGTTTCATCGATATAAGTAATTAATTCGATTGAATCAATTGAATCTAGACCAATTCCGTCACCAAATAACATAGTGTCGTCTTCAAGCTCTGAAGCGTCTACTCCTAAATTATTT
>URFB01000028.1 GCA_900547045.1 uncultured Mollicutes bacterium | reverse complement strand
TCATGAAGATTAAAGGAAGTATAAATTAAAGCATTATTTCTATCATATATTTCCACCCGATTCATTTTAGAAATATCATGGATTGTTTTTTTACGGTCAATAAAAAATAAAAAAGGAATTAATAAAGTAAAAAATAATGATAGCTTTAATAAACGCTTAAGCCAAATTCGCATATAATCACCAATTATAGTATTACTATTAATTTTAAACTTAATCTAAGTGTGATATAATAATCATATTGAAAACAAAAAATAAGGAGCTTAATTATGGAAAATGCTGAAAAATTAGTTAATTTATTAATTGAAAAGAAACTTCATATTACAACGGCTGAATCTTGTACAGGTGGTATGGTCGCTTCAAGAATTGTTGATGTTGCAAATGCTTCTAAGGTATTTAATGTTGCTTATGTTACATATGCTAACGAAGCTAAGGAAAAGTATTTAAATGTTGATTCTAAAACTATTGAAAAATATGGAGTTGTATCCGAAGAGGTTACAAAGCAGATGGCTCTTGGAGCGCTTAAAGAAGCTAATGCTGATATAAGCATTGTAACTAGTGGTATTGCAGGTCCTACAGGGGGGACAGAATACAAACCAGTTGGTATGGTGTGCTTTGGTGTGGGAATAAAAGATAATGTTTATACATCAACTAAATATTTTGGAAATATTGGTAGGAATAAAGTAAGAAGTATGGCTACAGAGTATATTATAGATTTTGCTATAAACCTAATTGAAAAAATGTAAACTTTTTTAAAAAAAGCAAAAAAAGACTTGTTAAAATTAATGGGATATGATATTATAAATAAGCATTGAAAAATGCCCCTGTCTATCACAGTTGATAGACCAATAGACCATAGGAGGTGTAACAAGATGAAAAAGTACGAAGTAATGTATATTTTAAACCCATCTTTAGATCAAGATGCTATCGCTAAGGAAGTAGCATCAATCAATGCAATTTTCACAAGCAATGATTCTAAGGTATTAGAGCTTAAGGAAATGGGTTTAAAGGAATTAGCTTACGAAATTGAAAAGAATCGTAAGGGTTACTATGTTTGGGCTTTAGTTGAAGCTAATAATACAGCTTTAAATGAGTTCGATCGTATCGCTGGATATGATGAAAAAGTTTTACGTCATATCGTAGTTAAGTATGAAGCTTAATTAATTAAGAAATGAGGTATCTAGATGATTAATCGTGTTATTTTAGTTGGACGTATTACCAGAGATCCCGAAATAAGATATCTACAGAATGGAACTGCAACCGTATCCTTCACTATTGCGTGTGATCGTCAATACGTAGCACAAAATGGCGAAAGAGGCGCAGATTTTATTAACTGTGTTGCTTGGAGACAAACGGCCGAATTCATTTCTAGATACATTAAAAAGGGTTATATGATGTCTGTTGAAGGACGTATTCAAACCCGTCAATATCAGGATCAACAGGGTCAGACAAGATATGTCACTGAGGTTTTAGCTGAACAGGTTCAAAATCTAACTCCTCGTGATCCTAATCAAGCTCCACAGCAGAGCTTTAACAATCAACAAAACTATAATCAAGGTTTCAATAATCAAGGATATGGCAATCAAGGATATTCTAATCAATATCAGGCCCCTGCAAGACCTCAATATCCTAACAAGGCGCAAGCTCCAGCTGAGCCTAGTCAGGATCAAGTGCTTGATTTAAATGTCGCTGATGATGACCTTCCATTCTAATAAGGAGGAAATATTATGCAACAACAAAATCGTGGCGGATTCCGTCGTCGTAAGGTTTGCTACTTTACTCAAAATCATATTGAGCACATTGATTTCAAAGATGTAGACTTATTAAGAAAGTTCGTTACTGATAGAGGAAAAATCTTACCTCGTCGTGTAACTGGTACATCTGCAAAGTATCAAAGAAAGCTAGCTATCGCTATTAAGCGTGCTCGTCATATGGCATTATTACCATTCGTAAAAGACTAGTTAAATAATAAAGGCCTTTCATTTTTGAAAGGTCTTTTTTAAATCTAATAGTTCAAAAATTAATTTTTTTAGTATTAATCATATAAAAAAATGCGTATCATCTAAAAACTTTTTAATATTTATGATATAATTGATTAGAATTGAGGTGTTGTCCTTGAAAAATGTTATCTTTGCAGTTTTATCTTTTATTATTTCATGCTGTTTATTTATTTTATTTTTTAGCCTTTGGCCAAAAATATATATATTAATTCCGGCAAATGTCTTTTTAATGGCATGTGTTTTCTTTTCAATGATGTTCATTTCATACCGTCAAAAGCTTCATATCAAGGAGCTTGAGAAGAGAATTGAGGTTTGGAATAAGCTTTCATATCATGTTAACCAGGCTGGTGATGAGGCCGTTGATAATTTACCTATTGGTATTTTAGTATATGAAAATGAGGAAATTAAATGGACAAATGATTATTTAAAGGGTATTTTTAAGGCTAGGCTTATTGATGCACCCCTATATGATGTTATCCCCCAATTAGATGGAATGCTTGAGCCTAAGAATAAAAACTTTGTTATTCAATATGAAAATGATTATTATGAGGTTTTAAATTATCGTGAGGAAAAGGTTCTATATTTCTTTAATGTAACTGAGCGTGAGCAAATTAAAAAGAAATATGATAACCGTATTACAGTTATTGGAATTATCTTACTTGATAATCTTGAAGAGTCACTTAAGGATTACGATATGCAGGAAAAATCGACAATTCGTGGTCAATTTTTAGGTGAGATTTCTGATTATATGCATAACTATGGGGCATATCTTCAAAGCTATGATGACGATAGACTTGTAATGATCCTTGATAAGGAATCATTAGGTCAAATGGTTGAAAATAAGTTTGAGGTTTTAAATCAAGCACGAGATATCGCGACTAAAAACCATGTTCGTGTGAGTGTTTCAATTGGTGTTGCGTGCTACGATGTTGAGCCTGATGAGCTAGGTGGTCTAGCTCAGGCTGCAGTTGAGCTTGCTGAAAAGCGTGGTGGAGACCAGGTAGTAGTTAATATTCAAAATGAAAAGATTAAGTACTTTGGTGGAAAAACAGACGCGCTTGAGAAGAATTCCTTGGTTCAGGCCCGTATTGAGGCTCAGGAGCTTAAGGATGCCGTTGAGGATTCAACTAATGTTTATATTACTGGTCATATGGGCGCTGATGCAGACTGTCTTGGTTCGATGATTTGTGTGCTTAGAATGGTTATGTCCTCAAATAAAGAGGCTCATATTGTCTTTGATATGGCTAAGTCTGATAAAAATATTTTAAAAATGTATGAGGCCCTAAGAGATGAATCTCCTGAAATTTTTAGTCGTTTTATTTCTTTTGAGGATGTTGAGGCTAGACCAAATTCATTATTAATTGTGTGTGATACTCAATCTCCTAAAATTATGATGTTTCCAGAGCTTGAGAAGAATATTAAGCATATTGCTGTAATTGACCATCATAGACGTGGAGAAATTTCCTTCGTTGATCCGGTTGTATCTTATGTTGAGCCATATGCTTCAAGTACGGTTGAGCTTGTTAGTGAAATGATAATGTTCTATAATAAGGGTATCAAGTTTGAACCAATTGAGGCTACCTGTATGCTTGCAGGACTTGTAATTGATACGAATAATTTTACCTTCCGTTCAAGCGGAAGAACCTTCGAGGCTGCCTCTACAATTAAGAGCCTTGGTGGTGATATGATTCGTGTAAGACAGCTTATTAGACCAAGCTTTGAGATTGAAAAGGATATTGCGAGTGCAGTTACTAATTCAAGCTTGTTTATGGAAAAATATGCTATTACAGTCTTACCAGATGATAAAATCATTTCTGATAGATCCTTCCTTGCCCAAATTGCAGATAAGCTAATGGGAATTGACGGGGTTGAGGCTTCCTTTGCAATTGGATATTTAAGCGAGGATACAATTGGTATTTCCGCGCGAAGCTATGAAAAAATTAATGTTCAGCTTGTAATGGAGGAAATGGGTGGCGGTGGCCATTTAAGTAATGCTGCCTGTCAAATTAAGGGAAAATCTATGGATGATGTTTTAGGTCATCTTAAGGAAATTATTGAAGCAAATAATGAAAATGAGGGTGAAGAAAAAATGAAAGTAATTTTAATCGCTGATGTTAAGGGCCGTGGAAATAAGGGCCAAATTATTGATGTTGCCAATGGATATGCAAATTATTTATTAACAAATAAGCTTGCCATTCAAGCTACTGATGAAAATATTAAGCAGGTTGAGGCTGAAAAGGAAAAGGAAAAAGAGGAAGCTGAAAACCATTATCAATTAATGCTTAAGCTTAAGTCTGAAATTGAATCTAAATCAATCAATATCTTCCTACAGGTTGGTGGCGATGGAAAGCTATTTAGCCATATAACTACTAAGAGAATCGCTGATGAGTTTGCGGCTCAAACTGGTATTACAATTGATAAGAGAAAGATTTCTCTTCCAGCTGAAATTAATTCAGTTGGTATCTTTACTGCAGTTGTAGATCTTGGTAAGAATGTTCAGGCTACAATTGAAATGAATGTATTAGAAAAGTAAGAGGCTATTTATGGAATTAGTTACACCTCATAATTTAGAAGCGGAAATGGCTGTTTTAGGCTCTATCTTTATTGATGAGATGCTTATTACAGAAATAATTGATGAATTATATCCCGAAGATTTTTATGATAACAAAAACAAAATAATTTTCAACACGATTGTTTCTTTATACAATGAGGGTAAGAATATCGATTTAACCTCCGTTGTATCAGCCCTTGAAATGAAGGGGCTATTTGAGCAGGCTGGTGGTATTGAATATCTTAATACTATAGTTAATTACAATTATTCAACAATTAATGTTGATACCTATGTAGATTTAGTCCATGATGCAGCCTTAAAGCGTGTGACAATTAATTCATTAACAGATTTAGCTCAAAAGGGATATGATCCTAATAAAAATGCTAATGAGTATTTAACAAAGGTTGAAGAGGTAATTTTTGATTTATCCAAAAGAAGAAAAACCTCAAACTTCGTACCTATTACAGAGGTAACAGGTATTGTAAAGGATAAGCTTACTAAGAATTTAAATCAAACAGGTGATATTACAGGCTTATCAACAGGATTTTCTAATCTTGATCATGCAACCTTAGGCTTTCAGCCTGAGCAGCTTATTATTTTAGCAGCTCGTCCCGCTATGGGTAAATCTGCGCTTGCGATGAATATTGCGGTTAATGCGGCAACCGCCAATAAAAATGGAAAGGCTGTTGTGGCTTGCTTTTGCCTTGAAATGGGTATGGATCAGCTTGTTGAGCGTATGATTGCATCCGATGGAATGCTTCATCTTCAAAGTATTAAAACTGGTCAGCTAATTGGTCAGGAGCCAAGACAGTATCAAGCTTCATGTGAAAAGCTTAATCATCTAAATTTATATTTTGATGATTCATCATTAATTACCCTTGAGGATATTAGAACTAAGTGTCGAAAGCTTAAGGCTTCAACGGGCCTTGATTTAGTTGTCATCGACTATTTACAGCTTATTGATGGGACAGGTTCTGGTGCTAAGTCTCGTCAAGAGGAGGTTTCTAAAATCTCTCGTGGACTTAAGATGATGGCTCGTGAGCTTCAAATCCCTGTTTTAGCCCTTGCCCAGCTATCGCGTGAGGTTGAAAAGCGTGATGATAAAAAGCCTATTATGGCTGATTTACGTGATTCCGGTTCTATTGAGCAGGATGCCGATATTGTAATGTTTTTATATCGAGAGGAATATTATAATAAAAATAAAACTGAGGAGAATAAGCCTTCTCAGCCGGCAATTTTAAGTATTGCCAAAAACCGTTCCGGTTCATCTGGAATTGATCTTGATTTTATTTTCCAAGGTCAATACTCAAAATTTACTGAAGTCGAAAAAGGAGAACAATAATTATGGTACGTGATCGTTTAGATCTTATGGATAAGAGATATGAAGAGGTTAATCGTCTTTTAACTGATCCTGAGGTTGTTTCAGATGTTAAAAGATTAATGGAATTATCGAAGGAGCAACGTCAGCTTGAAAAGGTTGTTACACCTTATCGTGAGTATAAAAGTCTTGAGGAAAGCATTCCTGAATTAAAGGAAATGTCTCATGAATCAGATGAGGAAATGGCTCAAATGGCTAAGATGGAGCTTGAATCTGCTCATAGTCGTATGGCAAAGCTTGAGGAGGAACTAAAGGTTTTATTACTTCCTAAGGACCCTAACGATGATAAGGATGTTATCATGGAGATTCGTGGTGCCGTTGGTGGTGATGAGGCTAATATATTTGCGGGAGATTTATTTAGAATGTATTCAAAATATGCTGAATCAAAGGGCTGGAAGATTACTGTTTATGATTCAATGCCATCAGATATGGGTGGATATTCACAAATTTCCTTTAAGGTATCAGGTGATGCTGTATATTCAACCTTAAAGTATGAATCAGGTGGACACCGTGTACAGCGTATTCCCGTTACAGAGGCTAATGGACGTATTCAAACATCTATCGCAACTGTACTTGTAATGCCTGAGGCACAGGAAATTGACTTTAAGCTTGAGGACAAGGATTTAAGAATTGATACCTTCTGTTCATCAGGACCTGGTGGACAAGGAGTTAATACTACCTATTCAGCTGTTCGTGTTACCTATATTCCTACAGGTGAGTATGTTGCATGTCAAATTTACCGCTCTCAGCATGAAAATAAGGCTACAGCTATGGAGCTTTTACGTACAAGAATTTATGAAAGAATGGTTGAGGCTGAAGCTGAAAAGACGGGTGCTACACGTCAATCCCTAATTGGACATGGAGAGCGTAGTGAAAAGATTAGAACCTACAATTATCCACAAAACCGTGTTACAGATCACCGTATAGGATTTTCAATTAATCGTCTAGATGCGATTATTGATGGTAAGCTAGATTTAGTTATTCAAGAATTAATTAACGAAAATCAAAAGCGTCTACTTTCACTTGAAGGTGAAAACGAATAATTTCGACAAAGAAAATGGTTTTATAATCATTTTCTTTTTTTAAGCCTTAAGCTTGCAAAATATGCTGAATTTTATTTATGCTCATTTATAAAACTTGAATATGTTTTAACTAAAATAGCTTTAATTAAATTAAGAATATAAATAATTTGCTAAATCTTTTAAGCTTAATATTTCCTAAATTATAAAAAAAATGTATAATATTGCTGGTGATATTAATGAAATATAAAGACTATTTAAAGCATTGGCAGGACATTGCCTTAGAAAAGGGCTATGAGGAAAGCGCCATCTTACTTTTATTATTATATGAAGCAAAGCTTAGCTCATCTGAGCTTTATATGAAAATGAATGATGAAATTGGCGATGACATTACCAAAAGCTTTGAGCTTGATGTAAAAAAATACCTTGAGGATAATATTCCCGTTCAATATATTATCGGTGAGGCCTGCTTTTACGGGTATGATTTTAATGTTAACAAGGATGTATTAATTCCAAGACCTGAAACAGAAGAATTAGTTGAAAATATTTTATTCCTATATGATGATTACTTTAGGGGTAAGGATATTGATGTGGTTGATATTGGTACAGGTTCAGGGTGTATATCAGTTACACTAGCAGCTGAAGAGCCTCATATGCATTTAAAAGCAACCGATATTAGCCCTGAGGCACTTAAGGTAGCTCAATCTAATGCTAAAAAAATGAATGTAAATGTTGAATTCAAAGAAGGAAATATGCTTGAGCCTGTTATGAATGATAAATTTGATATTTTAGTATCAAATCCTCCGTATATTCCAGAAACGGAGGCTGTTGATCCGCTTGTTAAGGATAATGAGCCTAATGTGGCCTTATTTGGTGGAAATGATGGCCTTAAATTTTTCCACATTATTTTGGAAAATGCGCCTAAGATTATGAAGGAACAATGTATTTTAGCCTTTGAGCATGGCTATAACAAAACCGCTGAAATTGAAGCGATTTGTAAAAAATATTTCCCTGATGCAAATATCTATACTAAAAAGGATTTACAAGGGCTTGATAGAATGACATTTGTCATTAGAGGCTTTAAAAATGAAAAGTAATGTAATTATATTCCCAACTGATACCGTATATGGAATTGGCGCTTCAGTTTATGATCAAGATGGTATTAGACGTATTTATGAAATAAAGCATCGTCCCTTAAATAAGCCTCTTGCAGTTTTATGTTCAAGCGTTGAGCAAATCGAAGAGATTGCTTATCTTACAGATGATGCAAGAAAGCTCATTAAGGCTTTTTTACCGGGTGCATTAACGATTATTTTAAGAAGTAAGGATAAAATTAAGGAATCAATGGGACTTGAAACCATTGGTGTAAGAATCCCTAATTATAAGCTAGCACTTGAAATTCTTGAGCATAATGGTCCGATGGCTACAACCTCTGTTAATGAGTCAGGTGCTCCATCAATTAATAATTATGATGAAATCAAAGAAGATTACGATGATTTAGTTGAAGCGATTATTCCACCTTCTGGTGAAAAGACATCATCACTTGCCTCAACTGTTGTGGATATTACGGGTGAGGTTAAACTTTTAAGACAGGGTGCAATTAGCCTTAGTGATATCCAAAATGTATTAAGAAGTGAATAAAAACTAATTTAGCCTCCATAATATATTTAGGAGGCTTTTATTATGCGTAAGGCTTTGATAATTTTAATCCTTATTCTGGGCTTTATTGTCATAATAAAGGCTGTATGTCCGGATGAGGAAATGCGAGTAAGAATTATTCCAAGTAGTAATTCTGCTGTAGATTTAGAAATCAAAGAAGTGGTTAAGGAAGCTACTATTTCCTATTTAGAGGAGCAATATGATAAAAATTTAGAAAATTTTATTTCTAATATTAATTCAACAATTGATGAATTTAATTTTAGTATTCAATGATATAATGCTAAAGGAGAGCTTGTAAATCACCAATTTTATAATAAAAGATATAATAATCAGGCTCTAAAGGATGAAGAGGTTTTAACTTTTCTAGTAAAAATTGATGCGGCTTTGGGTGATAATTGGTGGGGAGTGATTTTTCCTCAGTTTTTAGAGATTGATTCAACGGATTCAATCACTGTAAAAAGCTATTTCTATGAAAAATTAAAAAAATGGTTAAGGAGCTAATATGAATATAAAGCATATTAATGAATGTGATTATAATGCTGTAAAGGATTTTCTATTATCTGTAAAAACGATAAAGGATATCGATGATGAGGTTTTAAAAAATGCAATTGTTGTTGAGGAGCATGGTGATGTTCTTGGGGCTGTATCCTATGAAAAATTTGGCTCTAAGGCTTTGATAAGATATTTCGTATTTAAAAGAAATTTAACAAATGATGTTGTCGTTAATTTGTTTAAAATGCTTGAGTCTACAGCGCTTGATGATAAAATTAGGGATGTTTATTGTGTGGTTAATAATGGCCCAATTGAGGAGCTATTTAATGAGCTTGGCTTTAGTAAGGATAAATATAAATATTTATTCATTGATGAGTCTGATTTTGATTTAGAGGGGAATAATAACGCATTTATAATGAAAAAGCAAATTATGGAAGAAATTTGTATGTAAGCTTAAATAAATGTGACTAGCTTTACAAATTAAGTTGAAAAAGATTATTTTCTTGGGTATAATTAATTTGTTAAGTAAAGAAGGAGAAAACAAATGTACGAATTAATTGACCGTTATATTGAAAAGCTAATTACAAAATCTACGCCTGAATATCCACTTTGGAATATTGAACAAATTAGACAAGGAAAAGGGGCTAATTGGAATTATATTGATGGATGTATGATGACATCATTACTTTCACTTTATGAGCAAACAAAGGAAAAGAAGTATCTTGATTTTGTTATATCTTATATTGATTATTTTGTTGAGGATGATGGAACAATAAAGACCTATGATTACACAAAGTATTCAACTGATGATATGTGTGAAAGTAGAGTTTTATTTGATCTATACCATATTACAGGAAATGAAAAATATCACAAGGCAATAGAAAACACCTATAAGCAAATTGAAGGACAGCCAAGAACTAAGGAAGGTAACTTCTGGCATAAGAAGATTTATCATGATCAGGTTTGGCTTGATGGTTTATTTATGGCTCAGGTTTTCTACATGCGCTATGAAACTGAATTTAATAATATGGAAAATTATAATGATATTTTAAATCAGTTTAAGAATGTAAGAAAATATATGTATGATCCTAATAAGCGTTTATATTATCATGGCTATGATAGTGAAAAGCAAATGTTTTGGGCTGATAAGAAAACTGGATTGTCTAAGAATTTCTGGTTGAGAGCTGATGGCTGGTTTACTGTAGCTTTAGCTGATATTTGTGGATACATTAATGAGCAAATGTATGATGAGTATCGTTATTTTGCTGATTTATTAAAGGATACAATTGATGGATTACTAGAATATCAGGATAAGGATTCTAAAATGTTCTGGCAGGTTATCGATAAGCCCAATAAGGAAGGCAACTATCTTGAGACATCTGGTTCTCTAATGATTTCCTATGCTATTTTAAAGGGCGTTCATCTTGGAGTATTACCAGAAAGATATGAAAAAGTTGGCTTGGAAATTTTTAATGGGGTATGTAATCAGTATTTATCTGAAAAAGATGGCGACC
>URFB01000027.1 GCA_900547045.1 uncultured Mollicutes bacterium | reverse complement strand
TTTACCAGTTAAGCTATCACCAGGAAGTAAATTTAAGCTTGTCTTATTATCATCTACTGCATTATAAGACCAAGGATAGCCATCATAAACCTTATGATTAATTGGATCTTCTACATCAATAGTAATCTTACGAGGATAAATAATAAACGAAACCTTATTATTTACTACCGCATTAGGAATATCATTAAAATACTTACTATGATCAGTATCAGTTTCAATAATTACATAGTAGCTACCAATATTTGAAGGTGCATTAATTGCCTCTGAAGTAGCCGCATTGTAGAATTGATAATGAATCTTTGACTCATCAAAATCAATTGGTAATCTAGCAAAAACATCAAAGACGTTAACTTGATTGCGGTCATACTCCTTCGATAAATCCGCAAGAATATAATTACCTTTAACAACATTAATTACAATGTATACAACCATTGTTTCATATTTTTCTTTTTTAAGAGTTAATTCAACACTATATGAACCAGGCTCCTTAATTACAAATTTACCATCAGATGTTATATTATTTGAAAGGAATGAACCTAAATTAGTTGCCTTAGAGTTTAAAACATTAACAGTAAGTGGATGCTCATAGCCATCTGTACCATATGTTAATTCAACCTTTAAACCGTTTGTTAAGGCCTCACCTTCCTTTAAAGATGATTCAACAAGAGAATATTTAGGATATACATTCTTCTCATTTGCTTCATAAGCAATTTTATTACCCTTATTATCACGATCTTCAATTTCTAATCTTGCATCAAATGTTTGCCATTTAATTTCGCATCTCATTTCAAATGATACATTATAATAAGCGTTTAAACCTGTTTGATTACCTTCTTCAAGTGGACCGCTTACATCGGTTCTCGTTGAAGAGTAAATCTTAAATGGTGCACCACCAGTTTGAATACCGAAATTAAAGTTTAAGTTATCACCATTACGATATGTTCCGACTGCGTAACCAGATGTTTCAAGGTCACCAGTTATATATGAATTCTTACCTAAGCCGGTTACAGTTATTGAATATCCATCGCCCTTAGAGGTTACATATGGTCCACTATATCTATAATAGTCCTCATTTTCTAAAATTGTATGAACCATGCTAATTTGTACATTAACATTGCTTGCTATTATTTTGAATTCCATCGAAACAATACTTGCCCCTAATTCAAAATTATTCGATACATGAACAATTTGAGCTTTATAAAGCTTGTGATCAATATCAAATGGATCAATTGCAGTTGCTTGAGTTTGTGTACCAGTTAAATAAACCTCAACTGTACATTCACTTGCTAAATCAAATGATTGTCCACTAATTTTAGGAACGGGAACAATTGCTTCTCCAGTATAGCCATATTTCCATACACTTTCATTTGGTCCTTTTGATCCATCCCATGTAATATCATTAGGATCCAATGTAAATGGGTTAATTACAACACAATTTGTAATCATAAATGTAAAGTTATCAGTTACATCCTCACCCTTAGCATTATAAATATGAGGTGACTCAAGCCATGTGAAACCGCCCACACTACCCGTAAATGTACTTAAATCGCCATATTTTTCTGTCTTATAAGATAAATAAATACCACGATTATTAGAAGATGTTGTTAAAACACCCGTCATTCTATAGCCTTCTGGAATATTTAGTACAGAGCTACCAAGCTCCCAGTTACTATGAGTCCATACATTACCATAGGTAATATTTGCATACTTTGCAAAGAATGTAGATAGGAAAGAATCATTTTTAATTTCTGCCTGTGGAATCTTATCGCCATATGTCGAATAATACATATAATACAAATTTAAAAACAAATTATACGCATTTTTATACAGTGGTTCATTACTAGCATCGACACCATATTTTTTAAACAATGTATCAGAATCATCACTTTCGGTAAATAAGTCGATTTCTATTGGTGTTATATCAAAGTAAATTTTCTTTGTACCAAAAAGGTCAGCACAATTTGATGATAAAGATACAAGACCTTTACCAACATTAACATTGTTAGAATATTGGATATTAATGTTTTTAAGATTTAAGTTTTGATATCCAACGCCTGGCGTAAAATCATAGAAAATATTTTTTATATAATCTTCACCATTCGCAACAATTAATTCTTCATTAGAATATCTAATAGCACTTGTAGCCACTCCAGATGAAGTACTACCTTTAGCCGATATATCTACAATTTCTGGAATTATTTGCTTACCAAGCGCATACATATAAGAATCATTTTCAAATTTAATTGATAATGCATCTAATAATATGACAGGTCTTGTACCTACAAACTTCCAAGCCTCCTTATAAAAAGTCATTGCACGATTTGAAAATGTACTTTCAGCACCTGCATGTAATAATGGTTCTGCTGCAGACTGAGCACTAGTCTTTTGTGAGAATATATATACAGTCCTTTGAACGCCTGTTGTTGCACCCGTTGCAGGGTCTACTTTTTCAAAAGTTAAAGAATCACTACCAAGCTGTGTAAAGTTTGCACCTAGAATAAATCGGTCGACCTGAGAAAATGCATCCTGTGGATTATTTTGACCATTTGTACCATTATCTGCAAAAGCATTATCTTTAATACCATATACTGGAAGTCCCATATAGGTTGCAGGGAAGGTTATAGTATCACTTAAAAGATATTCAAGATAAGAGCCTTGTCTTGTTACAAATGTATTTTTTTCAAAATTTAATCCTGTGATAATATATCCTCTTAAATTAGAGTCATACTCATATGTAAAAATTTCTGCTGATGATCCACCAATAACATTAACTGGGAAATAGCAATTCCAATTGTAGCCCCATGTTGAAGGCCATTGGTTTTCGTCAGGATAAACCTCAAGATAGAAATCAGAATTACAACCATAGAAGATACCGGTATTAAGGTAATCCTCACCAGTGGTCTTATTTGTTCCTTCATTCATGATATAACAATCTCTTGGAATTCTTAGCATCTTAAGCATAGTACAATTTTGGAATGCACCATCTCTAATTTCTAATAATTTATTAGGTAAGTCTAAATGAGTTAATGAAACACAGCCTCTAAATGCATACTCGCCAATAGTATTTACATTTGCATTACTATTACTTACATCACCAATAATTAAGCCTTTACCAGACTTATAATCAGCATCATTAAGGCTTACACAGCCATCAAATAATCCATCGGGAATTGTTACTCCTTTAGTAGATGAATCTGGAAGGTTATCAATAACTTTTATTAGATTTATATCGCTAAGGCTTATACAGTCCTGGAACATATAATTAGTTAAAAACCTATTTAATTTGACATCAGATAAGTTTTTACAGCCAGAGAACAAATATGAACCTACGCTTGTCAAGCTAATATAGTCATCAAAATTAAAGCTTGCAATATTTTGACATTTTGCTAAAGCTCCTGTACCTAATGAGGTAATCTTCTTCTTTAAATCTACATTATTGTCAGAAATAGTAGTTATTGCAGTACCTGATAAAGCATAATCACCAATAGTTCTAACTGTATTAGGTAAGAACTTATTCGTTTCACCTAATGAATAATCGTTTATAAATGCATAATCTGCAACATTTGAATAAGAAGCATTGTCCATCTTCAAAATTGTAAGATTTGTACAATAACCAAATGAACCAGTAGATATTGAAGAAATTTGAGCATCTGTTGAAATTGAATTAACAGATGATAATTTATAGAACGCATAAGCAGGAATACAATTAATATTGTCCTCAATTGTAATACTGCTTAATGTCTTTGGAATATACCAAGTATTGTTATATAAATCAGCCTTATATGTTCCATCATATTCTGTAGTACCAAAGAAATAATGTATTGTATGCTGCCAAGAATCAACGCGATCTGTATTTTTATCCGAACCAATATATGGTATTTCTAATGTTTCTAGACTACTACATCCATGGAATAAGCCGCCCTCAATACCAGTAATCTCGTTTTCACCAGTTTTAATGCTTATTTTCTTTAGAGATTTAAAGCCTTGGAAGCCAGATGCCAAAAAATAAGTATCATCAGTAATTGTTACCTCTTCTAATGACTCTGGAATATAACGCTGATAAAAATAATTTGCATCATTTAAGTAATTTCCAGTACTAGAATTTGAAGTAAAATTCCAATACAAACTACATCTATATGATCTATATGGACCCCATTCGTAATAGTTATTTTCTATTGTTGCAGTTCTTCTATCACCTACAAATGGAAGCTCAAGACGCTTTAATGAAATAACATCAAAGAATGCAGAGGCCTCAGATCTTATTGTGCTTTTGCCTATAACAATTTCTTCAATTTTATTTGTTTTATAGAAGGAATATGATGGCAAATAGGTTTGATGCTCTAGTTGTACCTTTTTTAAGGAAGTAGGTATTTGCCATGGATCGTGAGCTTCATGATTTTCAATATAAGCATCTACAGCATATGAACCAGTATATGCTTCAGTACCAAAAATCCAACCTAATGTAGCATTTTTGCATTTTGATTCGCCAACAACCCAATCATACTCACCAACAAATGGAATAGTTAAGTTCTTAATATTACCACAGCCTGACAAAGCACCTTCGGCAATTCTCATCTTAGTATCACTTAAAGATGGGTATTGAATTGATAAGGTTTCAAGCGTAGTCACATTCATTAATGATCCCGGAGCAACTACTGTTTCATTAAGAATAAATAGATTCTTTAAAGTAGTTGGAATATAATAAGTGAAAATATTATTCTGATCTGTATCAGTTTGTGAGCCAGTAATATTTTGTTTAACGCTAGTTGTACCAGATGATGTTGAAGTTTGATCAGTTGTTCGACCAAAAATCCAACCAAATAAAGCTTCCTCACTACCTGTTGTTCCTGCTCTTGAGCCAATAAATGGAATTGTTAGGGTTGTAAGAGATGTACAGCTATCAAATGCATATTGACCAATTGATCTAGTCTGGTTAGGAACTACAACAGTCTTAAATGATGCACATGCTCTAAACGCTGAAGTACCAATTGATTTAATTGTTTCAGGAAGACGCATTGTCTCCGCTTCTGCCTTGCCATTTGCAGGATAAAGTGAGCTCAAGCTCTTACATTCATCAAACGCATGGTCGCCAATTTTTTCAACGCCATTAGGTAGTTGAAGAGACTCAAGTTCGTAGCAACGATAGAACATTGAATCACTAATTTCCTTCAAATTTTTAGGAAATTGAACTGTTTTTAATTTATAGCATTCGTTAAATGTACCAACCTTAACAGCTGATGTTGTACTAATGTCGCTAACACTTCCAGGAAGAGTAGCATGTACGAGTCTAACGCACTTTGCAAAAGCATATTCGCCAATAACATTAGCATCCGTTAAGCTTGATGAAGCCGCTTGAAAACCAACACTAATATTTTCTACATTAAATAAGTTAAAGAAGGCATGATTAGCCACTGATATTTCAGTTGTAATCTTAATGTTTTTCAAATCTGCAGGCATATTAAGATTTGTTTGCGCGTTTATATCAGCTTCATTATTATACCAAGAATAATATGTATTGTTCAAATAATAAGCGCCGTTATTCTTAAAGCCCTTTTGATCATTAAGATCTAGAATTTTTCCATTTGCATCTAAATATGAAATATGTCTTGCATCTGTTACAGGGAAATATTCTGATGAGGAATTACCATGTACCTGATTTCCGTGGCCAAAAACAGCACCAAAGGCAGATAGATAACCATCAAATGCCGCCACACCTGAACCAGAAGCTAAATTTCCTCTTTCTGTACCAATAAATGGTAATGTTACGCTCTCAAGGTGATCAAGTCCATGGAATGAACCCTCAGCAATATATTGAACTGAATCCTGAACAACAATCTCTGTGATTTTATCTGGATAAGTAGAACCATCAACTATCTTTGTTGCAGCATCACTATTACCAACTTCTTTTAGACCTTTTTCTGACTTAGCCCATGAAAATGAACTATAAAGCATTGATGCTTTTTTATATGGTTCTCCATCGACATTATTTGCAAAATTCATTGTATTTATTTCACACACAGGATAACTCTTAATATTTCCTGTTGAATCAGCTACATAAATCTCACTAGGGAACACAACTTTGTAGACAGAATTAGAGTTATTAGTAATTTCGTTTATTGCACTTTGTGACAATCCCGTAATTACTGCATATTCCGTTTGAGGAATATTGTACCTTCTTGTAGAAGTCGTATTATCCTTAATTACATATGTGAAATATTCATTTTTAGATATTTCACTTAACTTAGTAGTTATACCGTCATGAGATGGTTTGTCGTTGCTTCTACCCAATGTAAGTACTAATGCTAATACAGTGCTTACAAGAGCAGCAAAAAGAAGGACACTTGAAAATATCCACTTCTTTTTTCTGGTGCTTAGCCACCTATGTGTATTTTTATTATTACAAGTATTATAACTTTTCATAAAATCAACTCCTAAGTTTTCCCTTTTTTCGACATACTTTCCCATTATTAGTTTACAACTTTTGGTACTAAATTACAAATAAAAACAATATTATCGTAACTTTTTTTCCATATTTATCTAAAAAAGAGAAGATTTTTTATATATTAAACATTTTTTTAGTTTTTAGTGCTTTTCTATTTCTAAATTAATTTTTAATATATAAAATCAATATCCCAATGTGATTCACACCACACCCCTGTTTTATATAACCCCATTTTAACTTCTGAATATAATATCAAATATCCCAAATTTAAATTATAATTCATACTCCTTTTTAATTTCAAATTAAGGACTAATAAGCTATTATATTAGCCCTTAATTAATTTTATCCAGCTAATGCTTCTTATTTAAATCATCAATATTTTTTGTGCCTCTAATATGAAGCATTAACATTGACATATCAGCAGCTGATGCATAACCATCATGGTTAACATCCGCAGCAAGGTAGAATTCATTAGCTAAAGTATTATTAAGAACTCCTCTTGTTAATAGTGAATAATCTGCAATAGTAATCAATCCATCACCGTTTAAATCACCTCTTACAGCAATATAAACAACATCAATTGCGACTGTCGCATCATTGTAAAGAACAATACGGAAGCCTGTACCAACATAGGTTGTGTCATATTTTGAACTACTTATAACACTATTACTACTATTGTATACCTTGATATATGAAGCTTGTTCACTTAAGAAGTTACTTAACAATTCAGTAACAGTAGTCTTAGATGATATGTTAGATATTAATGAGCGATATCCATTAATTGCAGTATGATCAGATTCCTTGATATTAGTCTTAGATATTGCCTCAAAGAACTGATAATTAGAGTCACTATTTAATGATAATAGCGAATTCTTAATTGTAAATGTCTTTGTTGCAACACCTGTAAAGTTACCAATACCCGTAATTATAATTTCTGCTTCACTATATGCCTTGACATTATTCTTATAGTTAATTGTATAATCTTTACCCTCAACTAAATTATAAGAACCATAAGAAATTGCTGGCTTTGGTGTAATAGCACTACCAGTATATGTAGCCTCATCAACACAGATGATTCTTACACTATTAATGTCTTTAGCTATAATTTCAAGAGTAAAATCACGAGTTGAATCTTTGCAATCATCAGACCAAGCATAATTTACATTATCAGCTAGACTTACAGTTAAATTATAAATACCAACACTTGCTTCATAATTATCACTATAAATTAAGCCTACAGTATTAAGCTCAGGCTTCTTGCCTTGATATTCAACAGTCTTAGATTCTTCATAATCAACTAAAACCTGTTTAATTGTAATAGTTCTTTGAACTGATGCTTCATCAAGAACAAAATTACTATTTCCAATTACAATTCTGTAAGTATGACTTCCTGCATTAATACCATCACCATCTACAAGCTCAAGTGAAGCATTTAAGCTTTCTTTGAATGTTGGCAATGTATAGTTAGGAATAATCTTAGTACCATTGTAGCTATAAGTTAAATTAGAAGGCCATGTAGCACTAATAACTCTTCTTGTAATTTCATAATCGAATACAAAGCTATATTCAACATAGTTTGTACCTTCTGATACTGTTACTTGAAGCTTATAAGTACCAACATTTGTAGGTCTATCCATAATTCCTTCAAATTGATAGCTAATCTTACCATCAGTTAATGTATTAATCATAGGATAGCCAATCATAGATCCAGTATATTCAGTACTATTATTAGCAAGCTCTACAGTAGGAATAGCCTTATTAATTGTTAAGCTATGACTACCAGATAAAGTCTTATAGTTATCAAAGATTATCTGATACTTAACCTCATAAACACCAGCATTAATATAAGCTAGGCTTGATGAGTAAATTTCATTGCCTTCAGCATCAGTACCAACATAATACTTAATATAATAATTACCAACAATACCGGACATATTAAATTCAAGACCGTGAATATTACCATCATATGTATAGGTATCATTTGCAATTTCAACATTAGCTTCAGCCTTTTCGATTCTTAATACAATAGCAAATACAATATTGTAATTTTCAAGTACTGAGTTACCATCCTTTAAGATATCAAAATTATTTAATATTAGATCATTATAGAAATATGTACCTTCTACAGCTTCATTTGTTTGAAGACGTCCTTTAATTTCAAGTCCAGAAACTAAAGCACCTGATGATGTAATTGTTAAATTATTTAAGGCGTTAATATCATCAATTGTAAATACATTACCATCATAAACATGTCTTGCATCACCTGTTATAGTGATTGAACGCTTTTCAATTGTAAATTCAGTTTCAGTTTCAAACGCATTATACTCATCAGTTTCAGCCGCATTAATTACCATTATGTAATCTCCAGCATTAACTGGCTTAGTTGTACCATAATCAATAGTTCTATCCTTACTATAATAGTGAATTGTAATCTCACCATTAGTAAGAAGAGTAAATCTTAATGTATTGTAGCCAGAGCCATAAACCTGATTTAAGCCATCAACCTTAGTCTCGTACGTATATTTATGAGAAATACCATTTTCATCAATATATGTAGATTCATGAACAAATGGAATAATTGAAGCATCAATCTTTGTAATTTCAAAGATAGCTTCAGCTGATGTAGCCTCATAATTTATAGACTCAAGAGCCTCAACAATTACTTTATAACGTCCAGGCTTTGTAGGAGCCTCAGTTAATTCAGTATTAGTTAGAAGGTCGAAGTAACGATAATTGTATCTAATTGTATTACCTTCAAGAGCATCATTATGTACAATGATTCCTACTTGTTTAGCAGCAACTGTATTAGATATATTTGTAGCCCCAACATTATTATTAGAGCTATATTCACTTCTATATTCACCATCGTAAGACTTAGAATTAGCTATAACCTCTGTAATATTAAGATTAATCTTATTAATTGTTAATGTAATAATGAATTCAGCTGTATCAAAGTTTTCTCTTTCAAGCTTAACCTTGATCTTATAAACTCCAGCATTAACAAATTTAGGCATTTCAGAATAGCTTATACCATTATAGCTATAGCTTGCTGTAACATCACTAGTAATAATATTAAGATTTGCTTGATGTTCATGACCATCGTAATCATATGATGTATCTGATAATTCATAATTAATAGCCTTTTGACGAACATGAACGTATAATTCATAAATGAAATTATAATTTCTAGTTACATCCTCACCTGATCTTGTTATATTCATAGCAATTTCGAAATCATCAAGGCTTGTAAATTCGCCAATACCATCAGAAATTAGAGTAATTGTACCCTCAAATTTATCGGTACGAGCTAAATTAGATACATTAGCATCAGTGAGTTTCTTCTTCCAAGCATCGCTACTTGTAAGTACAACACTATCCTCATTTACACTTATAATTAAATCACGCGCAAGAATTTCATAATCAAGCTCGCAACCAACCAATTCATAGTTTTCATTTAAAGAACGAACCGAAATGTGATATGTACCAACATTAATTGAATCCTCTGCCGTATATTCAAGCTTAATTTCTTCATTATTGTAGCCATAAGCAGTTGCTACTGGTCTTTCAATGCTACCACTATATGCAAGCTTATTGCGATCAAATGATACATTGATCTTATGAGGAACAATCTTAAAGTATATCAATACAGAATCAGTATCATATGCTCCATCAACTCCAAGAAGCGTAATTAAAACACTATATGAACCAACATTAATTGGTCTTTCATCACTATCATATGGAACATAACTATTACCATCAAAATAGCTAAATTTATATGTGTATGTTGGATTATTTACATATCCTAATACACTAGGTAGCTCGACAGGCAATCCTGTGTACTCAATTTCTCGATACTCATCAGGAACAACAAGCTTAGTCATATCACTCTTATTGATTGTAAAGTCTTGTTTAATAATAAATCCTTCATAATCGTCGGTTGAATTAACCTCAACTGTTACCTTATAAGAGCCTATCATAGTAGGTGCCATAAGTTTCAAATCAGTATCATCAGTTTGATAATGATATGAATAGATAGGATTGATACCAGAAATACCCTCAGGTGTAATTGAAAGTATAGGCTCTACCGGCTTACGATCAAAATCCTTCGTTAGATTTTCAAGCTTAGCACTTAAAATAGCTTTAATTATTTCAATATTCGCCACACCATAATATGTTTCATAATTTGTAGCATAGGCCATAAATTTGATTCGATTACTAGAAGCGTGAAGAATAGAAACATTATCATTAGTATAATCATGAGTTTCATCATCATAGAATTTAATAATTGCATTTTTACAATTGCTTGATGTAATAATTAATTCATATAGACGTCCAATATAGCTGGCTGACATATTGAATTCACCATTTTCACCAATTGTAGCTGGAATTATTAGATCAGCATCACTACTTATACTGCTTGCTCTTAAAGAAACATCAATGTCAATAGCTTCATATCTAATAACAA
>URFB01000026.1 GCA_900547045.1 uncultured Mollicutes bacterium | reverse complement strand
TTAAGTGAATTGACTCCAGCACTTAAGGATAAATGTGATTCCTTAGCCTGTATTAAAATGAATGATATTAATTTAGATGTATATCTTTATCTTTTTATTGGGCTTCCTACAATGGGAAATCTTGAAAAGAAGGAAAATAGTTATATGATATCCTTAATTAAGGAGGTTCTTACTCCGGTTTTAATTCAGCTTGAGCGTTATAATAAAGCGGCTTCTAATTATGTTCATGATCAGCTTACGCATGTTTATAATCGCTATGGTCTTGATAAAATCATTCAGGAGCAATTTAAGCAGGCTAATATGCTTTATTTGCTTATGATTGATATTGATAACTTTAAGCATATTAACGATAGCTGTGGTCATGATGTAGGTGATGATATTTTAGTCAAGGTTGCTAGCGTCCTAAGCGATTGCTTAGGAAATCAGAATGTAGCGCGTATTGGCGGTGAGGAGTTTATTGGTCTTGTTGCGCTTTCGGATAATACTATTTCCTTAAAGCTTGATGAGCTTTTAGCCAAAATAAGAAAAATAAAAATTAGAAACGAAGCCGTTACGGTTTCTGTGGGTGCATCTAAGCTTTTAGCACCTTCTAACTTTAAGGATGCAAAGCTTGAGGCGGATAGAAAACTTTATATTGCGAAAAATGAGGGTAAAGATAAATATATTTTATAATTAATTTTTATGATATCAGCTAAGGCTGATATTTTTAATAAATATTAATCTTTTAAAATAAGGCTTTAAATGCTAAAATAAGAGAAGAAAGTGGTGGTTATGAATGTCAATGTTATCTAATTATGCTAGTAAAAAGGAAGCAAAGGGGAATGCTTTACTAATAGGTAAGGAAGCACGTGAGGCTAAGGCCTTAAATCCGGAGGTTATTGATTCTACAATTGGAATGCTATTTGATGAGAATGGTAAGTTTTTGACCTTTAAGGCTGTAGATAAGGTTTCCTTGGAGCTTTCCGCTCGTGAGAAATATTCCTATGGCTCAACGGCTGGCGATCCTAAATATCATGAGGCTTTATATAAATGGATTTTTAAGGATCATTTGAATGAAATTAAGGAGTCGATGCATTTAGCATGTATCGCAACACCTGGTGGAAGTGGTGCTATATGCAATACCTTCAGTAATTATCTTGATTGTGAGCAGAAGGTTTTACTGCCATCCTTAATGTGGACTAATTATATTCAAATGGCTAATGAGGCGCATTTAGGCTATGAAACCTATGAGCTATTTGACGAGGCTGGGGGCTTTAATTTACGTGATTTTGAGTACAAGGTTCAGCTTTTAAAGCATGAGCAGGGTCGTGTATTAATCGTTATTAACGATCCATGTCAAAATCCAACCGGCTATTCAATGAGCTATCTTGAATGGATTAGTGTTGTCGATATTTTAAATTCGGTTTCAAGAGATGGAACTCCAGTTATATTACTTTATGATATGGCATATATTGATTATGATAAGCGAGGCTTTAACGCATCTAGAAAAAATATTATGCTATTTAAGAGCTTCAATGAAAATGTAATGACGATTTTAGCATTTTCAGGCTCTAAAACCTTGGGTCTTTATGGCTTAAGAATTGGTGCGCAAATTGGCTTAAGCTCATCAGCTCGTGCTATTGAAGACTTTAAGCAAGCTAATGACTTTAGTGCAAGAGGTATGTGGAGTGGTACATCTACCCTTGGTCAAAATATTATCACGAAGGTTTTAACTGAGCATAGTGAGGAATTTGCAACTGAGCTTGAATATGCGCGTAAGCTTTTAATTGACCGTGCTAATTTATTTATTGAGGAATCAGCTAGGGTTGGCCTTAAGCATTATCCTTATGATTGCGGCTTCTTTGTATCCATTCCTTGTAAGAATCCAAGTGAAATGTTTGAAATTCTTAAGAAGAAGAATTTATACATTCTTCCTGTTGGTGTAGGTATTAGAGTTACCCTATCATCAATTACCCTAGAGGAAGTAAAACGTGCTGTTCATATTATTAAAGAAAGTCTAGATGAATGTGAAATCTAGGTGAAAAAATAAATATTTTTCTTTATATTCTTGTTTGTTAGAATAAATTGTGCTACCATATTGTTGGTTATCTTGTATAATTGCTTTAATTGGTAAGCGAGTTTCTACGCCAGACCGTAAATTTGGTACTACAAGAAAGAAAAAGGATGGTGCTTTTAATGTATACAAATATTTTAAATTCACTATCTGACGCTACTAGTTAATAAGCAGTGACTTTTTGTTGCTGCTTTTATTTTTGGAATGAGGGGTGTCAAGAAGATGACTGATTTAGAAATTGCTCAAGCACATAAAATGGAAGGAATTAGGGAAATAGCTAAAAGAGCGGGTATTCCCGAGGATAAGCTTGAATGCTATGGAAATTATAAGGCTAAGGTGGATCAAAGCTTTAGAGGGGATAAAAATGCTAAGCTTATTTTAGTTACCGCTATTAATCCTACTAAGGCTGGAGAGGGTAAGTCAACAACGACCATTGGGCTTGCGGATGCACTAAACCGCTTAGGACATAAGGCCATGATTGCTCTAAGAGAGCCAAGCTTTGGACCTGTTTTAGGTGTTAAGGGTGGAGCTACCGGAGGAGGATATGCTCAGGTAGTGCCAATGGAGGATATTAATTTACATTTTACTGGTGATTTCCATGCCATTGAAATGGCTAATAACACGGTATCAGCGATAATTGATAATCATATTTACCAGGGAAATGAATTAAGAATTGATCCGACAAGAATTATTTGGCATCGTGTTCTTGATATGAATGATAGAGCTTTAAGAAATGGGGTAATTGGTCTTGGAGGGCCAACTAATGGTGTCCCTCGTGAGGAGCATTTTGATATTGTAGTTGCCTCAGAAATAATGGCTATCGTTTGTCTTGCAAACGATATGGAGGATTTAAGAAGGCGACTTGACCGTACGGTTGTAGCCTATAATTATGATCGTATGCCAGTTACTATTAAGGATTTAGGAATTACGGGTGCGTTAATGATGATTTTACGTGATGCCATCTCACCAAATCTTGTTCAAACCCTTGAGGGTACACCATGTCTAATTCACGGTGGTCCCTTTGCTAATATAGCTCATGGCTGTAATTCTCAAATCGCTACTAAAATGGCAATGTCGCTTTCAGAATATACTGTTACTGAGGCTGGCTTTGGTGCGGATTTAGGAGCGGAGAAATTCTTTGATATTAAATGTCGTGAGGCCGGAATAAAGCCAAGTGCCGTCGTAATTGTTGCCACAGTTCGTGCGCTAAAGCTTCATGGTGGCGTTTTATATGAAAATTTAAAGGAAGAAAATGTTGAGGCTTTAGTTAAGGGTATTGAAAATCTTGAGCGTCATATTGAAAATGTTAAGAAGTTTGGTCTTCCTTATGTGGTAGCGATTAATCGCTTTACATCTGATACTGATGCGGAAATTAAAGCACTAGAGGATTGGGCTAAGACAAATAATCATCCTATTAGTCTTTCTGATGTATGGGCTAAGGGAGGAGAAGGAGCTTTAGATTTAGCTTCTAAGCTTATTAATGAAATTGATACTAAGCCTAACAATTTTAAATATTTATATGCTAAAGAGGATACACTTAAGAAAAAGATTACAACTATTTGTAAGGAAATTTATGGAGCATCTGGTGTTGAGTTTTCAACTGAGGCTAAAAATCAAATGGCGCGTCTTACTAAGCTTGGATATGGAGAGTCTTTAATTTGTATGGCTAAAACCCAATATTCACTTTCTGATAATGCAAAGCTACTAGGTAGACCTTCTGATTTTAAAATTACGATTAATAGTGTAACACCATCAACCGGTGCTGGCTTTGTCGTTGCGATATCTGGTGATATTATGCGTATGCCAGGTCTTCCTAAGGAGCCAGCTGCGCTTAGGATGGATGTTGTTGATGGCGAAATAAAGGGATTATTCTAGGAGGATTTTATGGAAGAGAAATATATTTTAAATGACAAATCAATTATTATTAATTTTAGTGAATCATATTGTAAAACCGAAAGTGAGGTTTTATCTAGTGAAGCATTTGCACGTGTATGGGAGGGCTATTTAAAGCATCTTAACCGTACGAAGAATGAAAGCCTAATTGGTTTAATTAAGATTGCAAGAAATCCGGTTAAATCATATATCAATATGTTTAAATTCTTACTTTCATTTTCTATTAAGGAAGTAATGGAAATGTCAGATGCCTATAAAAAGATTTTACTTCAGCATGAAAATCTATATGCATTAGTTGAAAATTTCTATGATTATTGGCGTCATCTAGAACGCTATGGTCTAATGCGTAGTGAGGCTAATCGTAATAGCCTTGAATCCTTAAGCTTTATTGAGGCTAATGAGGAATTTAACGCTTTAATTTTAAAGGTATATCGTTCAATTTCTCAAAAGGTTCAAGGAACTAATTTCCATATTTACCGTCAGCTAGCTGCGGGAATTAACGCTTCATTATCAATTTGTGATAATAATTGGACAAAGGATTATCCAATGTATCAAAATCTTTCGGGTCTTCCTTTTATTGACTCAGTGCTAATTAAGCCAACATTTATTAGCTATAGTAAAAGAAACACGAGAACTGGTACCTATTTTGAGACTGAACAAAATGAGTTTAAGGATTTAAGCTTTGATGTCAATGACTGGTATTGCTACCCAGCTCACGTAGGAGCTAGCCTTGCCTATGTTTATTTCCATCGTGATTATATGAGCCATGGTATTGCTCTATCTAATTTATTTGAATTTGTTCATATGGAGGAAATAAATGGTAAAAAGCCGGATTTAATCTATATCTTTGGAGCGCCAGTTGAGGGTAAATCACGTTATTACTATGATAAGGAAAATGATATTTATATTGGTCTTGCACCATATGGTGAGGAAATTGATTATTTCGGCTATATGAAAAAAATGCTTCTAACGCTTCATAATGTTAAGCAAATTAAGCATGGCTTCCTACCTATTCATGGAGCCTGTCAAAATATTACTCTAAAAAATGGTAAGAAGAAGACGGTTGTATTAATTGGCGATAGTGGTGCTGGAAAATCAGAATCACTTGAGGCCTTAAGAATGGTTGCAGGAAAAAATATTGTGTCTATGCAAACCGTATTTGATGATATGGGTACTTTTAAGATTGAAAATGGTAAGGTTTTGGCCTATGGTACAGAAACAGGTGCCTTTGTTCGTCTAGATGACCTTGAAAATGGCTATGCCTATAAAGAAATGGATCGTGCTATTTTCTTAAACCCTGATAAGGTTAATTCAAGAATTGTTCTTCCCGTTTCAACCTATCCTCAAATTATGAAGGGCTATGAGGTAGATATGGTATTCTACGCTAATAACTATAGCGAGGATAAAGAGGTTGTTCATTTATTTGATAATGAGCATGAGGCAATTGAATGCTTTAAGGCAGGAGCGCGTGTTGCTAAGGGTACAACAAGTGAAAAGGGTCTAGTAACAAGCTATTTTGCTAATCCATTTGGACCAACTCAAAATCAAGAGCTTTGTAATCCATTGCTTGATGAGTATTTTGCATGCTTATTTAAAAATCATAAGCCAGTAGGTGAGATTCATACAAGACTTGCAATTCCAGGCCTTGAGCATGAAGGCCCTCATAATGTAGCTAAATATCTATTTAAGGTATTAGATACTAACGAAAAATAAAAATAATTTAATTATGGTAGGTAGCCTTAGGTTACTTACCATTTTTAGGTATTGTGTGAAATTTATAGCTAAATATAAAATAAATACTAAAATTAAAGCAATACTAAAGAAAGATGAGCAGCTATTTATTGCGAGCAATAATTTCAAAATAATGGATACAAATTATTAGAAGCATTCCTTTAATCTCATGAAAAAAAATTAATTTAAAGAGAATTTTAAACATAATCATTTTATTATTTTTGAGCTTTAATAAAATAGACAAAATATTTTAAATATGCTATATTATAGCAGATGGAGTTGATTTTATGATTGAACAATGCTATGTGATGGTAAAGCCAGGATTTACTAAGCCTGAGGTGGTTGAAAAAACAATCAGTGAAATAACTGCTAAAGGCTATAGGCTTGCAGATTCATCATATATCTATTATGATGAGGAATGTGCTAAGCTTCATTATATTGAAAAACAAATTAAGCCATATTATGGTGAGCTGGTATCATATTTATCATCGGGTCCAGCCTTTGGAATGATTTTTGAGGGTGAGGATGCTGTTCCAGCCATAAGAAGAATTGTTGAGGATTTAAGGCATAGCTTAAATATTGAGTTTAATTTAAAAACGGATGTAATGCGTAATATTTTGCATTGCTCAAGTAAAACTAAGGTTGGAAATACAATGCTTGAGCTAGATACGCAACGTGAAATTGCATTATTTTATTATTTAAAGGAAAAAACAGAGAGGCTTTAGGAAACTAAAGTGTCTTTTGCGTGAGGTGTTAGGATGTTACTAGATTTAAATATGGGTGCTTGGTATAATTGGATACTATGTGTAGCACTGCTTGTAGCGGGAATTTTCTTTTTAGTTAAGTTCTCGGATTTTTTTGTTGGAGGATCTGCCTCTTTAGCTAAAAAGCTTCATATATCACCAATGATAATTGGTCTTACAGTTGTAGCCTTTGGTACGAGCTGTCCCGAGCTTGCCGTATCTGTAAGTGATTCAATATCATGCCTTATTAATGGTGGTAATGCTAATGTTGCGATGGGAAATATTGTAGGGTCTAATACTTGTAATTTATTAATTGTACTAGGCTTTAGTGCGGTATTTACACCAATTGTTATTAAAAAAAGTGTATGTAAAAAGGAATATCCTATTTTAATTGGTGTTTCTATTTTATTTGCAATTTTTACTCTATGCTTTGGTCTTAATAAGGGCGGAGCTAGCTCATATGCTATTTTAAGATGGGAAGGTATCATTTTTATTGTTGGTAGTATTTTATATGTTGTGTATTTAATTTTTTCTAACAAGAAAAATCCTTCCGAGGCTGAGGGCGAAGAGATTGAGGAAATGTCACTTTTAAAATCAATTATCTTTGTTATCTTAGGCGCTGCTGGAATTGTTGCTGGTGGAGAAGCGGTTGTTTACGGTGCTAAGAACATTGCTTATGGTATAGGTAGTGCAGCTAATCTAAATCGTGATTTAGTTGAGGCTTTAGTTGGTCTTACCATTGTTGCGGTTGGTACATCTCTTCCTGAGCTTGTAACCTCAATTGTAGCGGCTAAGAAGGGCCAAAATGATATTGCCCTTGGTAATGTAATTGGCTCTAATATCTTTAACATTTTATTTGTAATTGGTATTGCTAGTGCTGTTAATCCTATAACGGTCGGTAACCAAATTTGGGTAGATATGGTAGTAATGCTTATCGCAACTGCTTTAGTCTTTGTCTTTGCACTCTTTGGTCGTATTAATAAGGTGGGAGGCTTTATTTTACTGGCTTCCTATCTAATTTATTTAGTTTATTTAATTATAAGAACCCTTATAGGCCACGATGCCTTCTGGGCTTTAACCGCTATGTTTATAATATATGGTTTGATTTTTGCATATGCTATTATTAATGGAATAATCCATAAACAAAAGAAAGAGTAGGTTTTACCTACTTTTCTTTATTGAGGTGATAAAATGAATGATTCGATTTCTAATATGATTAAGTCTATGGAAGCGAAATACCCTCTTTATTTAAAAAATCAAAATATGAATTTTATGATTACATACGCCGTATGTGATTTTTTAAGAAGTAAAAGAAGTGTTTTGTGTGTTCTTCCAACGCTTTATGAGGCTGAGCGTGCCTACTCGATGGCATCCCAAATGCTTGATGAAAATAAGGTTTTATTCTTCCCAGCTGATGAGCTTTTAGCCGCGCAAATGATTGATGTTGAGGGTGATTTTAAATACGAAAGAATTAATACCCTTATCTCTCTTTTAGATAAGAGTGATTATTTGGTCGTAACGAACTTAACAGGCTCTTTAAAGCTTAATCAAAGCCATGAGCTATGGCGTGATTTAATCTTTAGTATTAATAAGACAAGTATTATTGATGAAAAAAAGCTTTATTCAAGCCTTAACCGCATGGGATATCACTTTTCCTATACCGTAACTAAAACGGGAGAATATTCTCATCGTGGTTCCATTATTGATATTTTCCCACTTAACTATTCTCAGCCGATTCGTATTGATCTTTTTGGTGATGAAATTGATACCATGAAATATTTTGATGTTGAAAGCCAAAGATCTGGGGAGGCACTTGATGAGTTTAAAATTGCGCCGGTATCTGAGCTTTTATATAATGATGAGGATTTAGAGCTAGCGCTTAAAAAGCTAAATCAATTTGTTTTTGATAAGAAGCCAAGCGAATATGAGCTTGAAAAAATCAATAAGGATATTGAAAATCTAACGACACATAGCCATGTCGATAATTTAACGCGCTATGCGAAATTCTTCTCACCCGTCGAATCAATTATTGATTTTATGAACAATCCCTTAATTTATCTAATTGATTATAAAAAGTGTGAGGATTCCTATCAAAGAATGATTAAGGATATTAAGGATTATTGTGATAATCTTGAGGGTCGCTTCCTTTTTGATTTAGATTATTTTAAGAAATTTGATGAATTAGTAGCCGCCTCATCTGTTTTAGCTGAGGGAGTAGTTAATGTTTTTAGCACGGGTATTGATTATGAGATTTCTATTCCTGATGATTTAAAGGCTAATGAAGAGGCTATTATTAAATATTTAAATCAAAATTATAAGAAGTATACAATTATTATTACGATTCAAAATCAAATTCGCTTTGAGCATTTAGAACAAACCCTTCTTGATAATCATTTCAGCTATGAAATGATAAGAAATGATAAGAAAATAGAGGAGGGCAAAATTAATATTTTACTTAATGATTATCTTCCATCATTTAAATCAAATAGCCTTAAGCTAATTGTATTAAATGAGGCGACGCTATTTAATATTAAATATGAGCCAAGAAAAACAAAATACAAGTCTGTTTATAAAAATACTAGTAAGATAAGCCATTATGATGAGCTTGAAATCGGCGATTATGTTGTTCATTTTGATTATGGTATCGGTATTTATAGGGGGCTTCAAATGCTTGAAACCTCAGGCATTAAAAGAGATTATATTAAGGTTGAATATGATAATGGTGATAATTTATATGTACCTCTTGAGCAAATATCGTCGCTTGAAAAATATAATGCAGGCGATGCAAAAAATATTAAGCTTTCAACCCTAGGTACTAAGAAATGGAGTCAGGCCAAGGAAAAGGTAAGACGTAAGCTTCAGGATATTTCGCAAGGCTTAATTAAGCTTTATGCCAACCGTAGCGCCTCTGTTGGCTATGCCTTCGCTCCTGATAGCCCTGATCAGGTTTTATTTGAGGCTGATTTTGGCTACGAGCTAACACCTGACCAAAAGAAGGCGATTATTGAAATTAAGCGTGAAATGGAATCAAATCGAGTAATGGACCGTTTAGTTTGTGGTGATGTAGGCTATGGTAAAACCGAAATCGCTCTACGTGCCGCCTTTAAGGCTGTCTGCTCAGGTAAGCAGGTGGCGGTGCTAGCTCCAACGACCATCCTTTCTCGTCAGCATTATTTCACCTTCAAAAACCGTATGGAGCGCTTTGGGGTTAGAGTTGATTTACTAAATAGGCTTCAAAAGCCGTCACAAATCAAGTCGACTAAGGAAGGCTTGTTATCTGGTGAGGTTGATGTGGTAATTGGTACGCATAAGCTTCTTGGTAAGGATATTAAATATAAGGATTTAGGTCTTTTAATCATCGATGAGGAACAACGCTTTGGTGTAACCCAAAAGGAAAAAATAAAGGAAATTAAGCTCAATGTCGATGCGATTACTCTTTCAGCTACCCCTATTCCTCGTACCCTTCAAATGTCAATGATGGGAATTAAAACCCTATCAATGCTTGAAACACCTCCAAAGAATAGGTATCCAGTTCAGACCTATGTGCTTGAAAGAAATGAGCTTATCATTAAGGATGCCATAGAGCGTGAAATGACCCGTCATGGGCAGATCTTTTATATGTATAACTTTAAGGATACGATATATGATGTTGCCCATCATTTACAGGCTTTAGTCCCTGATTGTCGTATTTGTGTAGGACATGGTGGTATGGATAAGGAGGAGCTTGAGGGTATCATTACCGATTTTATCGATAAAAAATATGATATGCTTGTTTGTACAACTATTATTGAAACCGGAATTGATATTCCGGATGCTAATACTTTAATTGTTCATGATGCCAATAGGCTAGGCTTATCTCAGCTTTATCAGCTTCGTGGACGTGTTGGAAGAAGCGATAAAATAGCCTATTCCTATTTAATGTATGAGCCTAATTATATTTTATCTGATCAGGCTCTAAAGCGTCTTGATACTATTAAGGAATTTAACGAGCTAGGCTCAGGCTTTAAAATTGCCATGCGCGATTTATCAATTCGTGGAGCGGGCGATATTTTAGGTGATGAGCAATCAGGCTTTATCGAAACGGTAGGACTTGAAACTTATTTGCATATTCTTGATGAGGAGCTTCATAAGGTTAAAAATCCATATGAGCTTCCAGCCAAGCCAAAGGACCCATCCTTAACTAAGGCCTATGCTAACCGTTTTATTTCTTCTGATTATATTAATAATGAGGATGTTAAAATTGAGATCCATAAGCGTATTGCCAAAATTAAGAGACTTAGTGATTTATATGACCTTCAGTCAGAGCTATTAGACCGTTTTGGTAAATATGACAAGGAGCTTGATGTTTATATGCATGAAATGCTACTAAATAAGCTATGTGATACACTTGAAATTAAAAAGATATTAGATACTAAGAGCCAAATGATTTTATTTATGTCACAGTCAATGTCAGCCAAAATGGATGGCAATAAAATGTTTGAGCTAGCAACGAGCATGAGTAAGAATTTAGTTTTAAATTATTACAATAAGCAAATTGA
>URFB01000025.1 GCA_900547045.1 uncultured Mollicutes bacterium | reverse complement strand
TAAATAAAAAAGACTATAATAAATAATTACCTCATAGCCCTTGAGGTTTCTGATTGTTATTTTTAAAAGCTCAATGCTATCAATTAGATAAATTAATTTTTCAAAAAGAATATAAACACTAGATATCATAGGCGATAAAAAGGGTAGGATAACTAAAATATAGCTTAGGGGCAATATAAACAAGGAAAAAATAGATAAAAAAATAGGAGATATAATTAAGCTAATTAAATTAATTTGGTTATTCATACTAATTACTAAAGGAATAGTGACTAAAAAGGAAATTAAAGCCATAAGATAATCTCTTAAGAGTTTAGTTTTATTTTTAAGTAAATCCTCACTAAGCACTATCATTAGCATAATAATATAGCTTAAGCGCAGACTCATTGAATAAAGGGCCATAGGATTTATAATTGTTATTAACAAGAATGATGATGAGCATATATCTAGTCTTGACATTCCTAAATGCTTATAATCATTTATTTTTTTAAATGTATACATTAATATCGCTCTTAAAACACCATATGAAAAATTTGTTAGGGCCCCATACAAGAATAAAATTATAATTAAGGCATAATTTCTTTTATATGAAAGAGGAAATATTTTCTCAAGAATTTTGTCAAATATCGCTACAATCATACTAATATGAAAGCCGGAAATACAAAATAAATAGGAAATACCAATACTATTTATCGCTTCCTTGTACTCATCCTCAAAATCATTAATGCCCAGAATAAGGCTTTTAAAATAGCTAAATGACTTAGCATCAAGATGCTTACTATAAAAGCTTATGATAAAGTCTTTTACCGAAAAGATGCTTCTTCCCTTGATTTCAAGCTTAGTAACGCTAAAGGAGCTATAAATAGCACTTCCCTTAAGATACATGCTAAAGCTATCAAGGCTAAGGGCCTTATATTTTCCTTCTAAGGCGACCTTGTCACCCACGCTCGGTATAATTTTTAAACCTGATATTACTCTAATCTTTTTCAATCCCCTTAAAACAACCATTGAGCAATAATCATCATGCTCAGTTACACTTAGGACAATACCCGTAATATTTGTCTTATCAGATACCTTGTTATATAAGCTTAAAAATAAGATAGCTACAATAAAATAAAGGCCTAAAATTATAATTCCTTTATTAATAATTCTTATTTTATAGAGGTATATCAAATAAATGACTAAAACAGGAAGAAAATAAAGAGATGTAAAGGTTAAACCAATTAGGACTACTAAAATAGCGTAAAAGTGCCAGGTATTAGACAGTGATTTTATCCTTGTTAGCTTCATATATTTTCTCCGAAATGCCTGATACATTTTGAATTTCTTCAATTGTTTTAAATTTATGCTCATCTCGATAATCAATAATAGCCTGAGCCTTTTCAGGACCTATCATATCAAGCGTACAAAGCATTTCCTTAGTAGCCGTATTAAGATTGATCTTATCCGTAGCAGGGCTTGATACGGTTGGCAAAACCGTTAAATTAGCACTTTTAACCTCAATGCTTATCGTTTTACCATCCTTATAATCAATATCATAGGTTGAACCATCCGAAAGCTTTTCATTAAGCTTACTATTAGATAGGCTTGTATAGTCGGTCGTACCACATTTTTCAAGTAAATCCTTAATAGTTTGGTCCTTATACATAACATAGCTTCCCTTATTTAATACCTCACCAGTTACATATACCGTAATAGTATTATCATAGGGATTGATATCAGCGTGAATTATTTCATCCTCCTTTCTTTTACTTTGGGGCATTAATATTAAGCCAATTAAAAGTAAAATTGGTATTAATAATCCTAAAATATATTTATATTTTTTTTGCATAAAAAAATCACCTCACTATAATAAAGAGGCGATTTTTTCATTTTTTTGTAATTTTTTTGTTGAATTTCATTAAAATTTCACATTTGCTTATTAAATTCAAGGAGTTTTTCGATTTCATCCTCGGTTAAATAGCGATATTCACCCTCACGTAGACCATCAATTAAAAGATGACCAATTCTTATTCTTTGCAGGCTGATGACACGATAGCCAAAGAATTTACACATTCTTCTTATTTGACGATTCATACCCTCCTGCAGGGTTATTTTAAATTCACATGGTGATATATATTCCATTTTGCAGGGTTTGGTAACACGATTTAAAATAGGAACACCCCTTGACATTAAATCAAGGAAAATGTTATTGATTGGGTGATCAACATGTAAAAGATATTCCTTTTCAATGTGATTATTTTGATCTAGAATTTGGTTAAATATTTTACCATCGTTAGTTAAAATAATAATTCCACAGGAATCCTTATCAAGACGTCCAACCGGAAAGATTCTTTTGTCAAAATTAACATAATCTCTTAAATTATTACTAACACTACGATCATTAGTACAGGTAATACCAACGGGCTTATTTAAAAGTAGGTAGACGTTTTCTTCCTTTTTAATCTCATATTGCTTACCATCAACTGTAATTATATCATTAGGCTTAATTATATATGAGAGCCACTTATCAGGAATACCATTAACCATTACATTATGCTCATGATTAAAGGCTTGGACCTCACTTTTACATAATCTAAATTGATCCTTTAGAAACTGATGAAGCCTCACGGGCAAACTCCTCCCAGACAATTTTTTGATATTCCTCATCGCTAATATATTTATAGGCTAAAAGGGCAAGAGAAAGACCTCCCCTTAGGATAGCAAGTCGTCCTAAATCAGATACGGTAGCACAGGCAAGCTCCTTAGAATGACCATTAACATTCGCCTCAGCGATTTTAATATTTCCTTGGATTGTAGGCACAATCTTAGATACCGCTCCTATATCAGTTGAACCAGCGGGATTTTCATCAACCTCTTCGATATTATCAAGACCAGCAAGAAGATAAGCCTCCTTAAGGCCTCTTGCAAGAGCATAGTTAATTCTTGTATCATCATATGATTCCTCATATTTTTCAAATTCAACCCTACAATTATTCATCTTAGCAGCGCTTGAGGCAATTTCCTTAGCCCTTTTTGCTAAATAGCTTGCATAGCTAAATGTTGAGGAACGAAAGTAATAATCTAGGGATGCATACTCAGGAATAACATTCGCAGCGTGTCCTCCATCACTTACAATACCATGAATAAAGCTTGGCTGCTCCATAAATTGCCTTAGCATATTAATTCCCTGATAGGTAGTAACGGCCGCATCAAGGGCAGAAGCTCCATTGTAGGGTCTGCAGGAATGAGCACTTTTTCCATAGAATTTAAATCTTAAAGGAATAAGAGCCTGAGATCTTCCACCTAAGCCATTTTTAGTGGCAGGATGAATCATTAGGGCAACATCAAGATCATCAAAGGCATGAGCCTTAGCCATTTGGACCTTTCCCCCAAAGTTTTCCTCAGCTGGCGTACCATAAACATAAATTGAACCGCCAATTTCATCTATTACTGACTTTAGGGCAACGCTCGCTGCGATAGACATAGTACAAATTAAATTGTGTCCACAGCCATGACCTACCTCAGGTAGGGCGTCATATTCACATAAAAAGCCAATTTTAGGTCCCTTCTTCTTAGCCTCATAGCTTGCAAGATAGCCGGTTTCCATAACATATGGATAAGTAACATTAAAGCCATATGAGGCTAAAGCCTCTACCAGCATTTTTGATGACTTATATTCCTGGCAGCCAATTTCCGGATTTTCATATAAGCTTTTAGTTATATTAAAGAGCTTATCAAGCTCAGCTTCAATAACTTTAAAAAAATCATCCTTTATCACATTAATCCCTCTTTTCATATTTACAAATTTCCTTAAGAGCACAATCACTACATTTAGGATTCTTGCTTAAGCATTTATAGCGACCCATAAATAATAAGCCATAATGGGCCTTAATCCAGTCCTCCTTAGGAAACTGTGCCTCAAGCTCACGCTCCGTTTTAAGAACGTCAGTTGTCGTTGAGCTAAGGCCTAAGCGATAGCTTACACGGTTAACGTGGGTATCTACGGCAATCGCAGGTCTTTTATCAATTTCGGCTAAAAATACATTAGCTGTTTTTCTACCTACACCGGGAAGACCTACAAGCTTATTAAAATCATGAGGCACATGTCCATCATAATTATTCACAAGTTCTTTTGATAAAGTCACTAAATAATGACTTTTATTTTTCATTAAGCCAATCGGTCTTAAAATAGGAATTAAATCCTCCTCTTTTGCTAAAGCCAGAGCGTAGACATCCTTATATTTAGAAAATAAGGGTCTTGTAACAAGATTAACAGCCTTATCTGTTGTTTGAGCACTTAGTATAACGGCACATAAAAAGCTAAAATCATCATGATATTCAAGCTCACAGTGAGGATTGGGAAACATTTCATAAATTAAATCTAATATTTCTTTACTTGTCATTAGCTTTTTACCATTTGTGCAAATACACTTGTAATCATGTCATTTCCCTTAGCTGGAGCTTGATTTTGGCTGTTATATAATTCCTTGTTAACGGAAGCTAGCCTAAATGAGTTCTTTGTTTTTTTTACAAAGTCGATTGCGTCTAAAATTTCTTCTTTTGATTTACCATCTGAAAGCCAATCACTAACTTGCTCTAATTCCTGACGAGATAGGGCACGCTTTAGATTTTCTTCTAAAACCGAATTAATCGCCCTAATATCGTTTTCCTCTTCTTCGTTTTTAAGCTCAGATAAAAGTCGCTCACACTTAATAAAAAAGGGTGATAGCCTATAGGATTCAGTTGATTTACCATTTTTCATTACAAGCTGAATTTGGATATAATCCAAATTTAAAAGCTCAACGATAGATTCCTCTACCTCAGCCTTTGATTTTCCCATATAGGCAGCTAAATTAGTTGAATTAATATTAGGGTTAGTATGATAGTTGTCCAAAATAGACATTAAAACAAAGGATGCATTTGATGAAAGCTCCAATTTAGATGAAAACATTCTAATGAGCCTTTGATAATCTAAGCATCCCATATTGTATAGCTTTTCAAGCATTTTTATACACCTGCTTCCTTCAAAAAAAAGTCTAAAAATCCTTCTACAAAGGCATTTTTATTTAGTATTTGATGGGTAATTATAATTCTTTCATTTTTATTAGAGGAGATAAGTGAGTGATAGGGTGTTGGTTCATCTGACCTAATTGCTAAAACATCATCATCCTTAAGCTTTAAAATCCGCATTAGCCTTAAGGCCGAGCCTGATGGCTTATCTAATTTCGACGCGTCATGAGCCTCAATTAGGGTATTATGATCCATATTACTCGCAATTTTTTTAGCTAAGGCCTCAAACTCACAGAAGCTTTTGGCAAAATTAACACGATGAATATATTTTATCTTTCTTTTTTGGGCTATTTTTCTAAAATTATCTAGCTCATCAAAGCTTAAGCCGGTTGTACCTGAGATAACATTTTTATTATTTTCAAGAAATAATTGAGTCATTTTTTTAGAAATATCAGCCTGCGAAAAATCAACCAACCAATCATAATCACTCGGATTAACATCCTCTATTTTTGTAATAACATAATTTCTTTTTTTAGAAAAAATATCAAAACCTGTAATATTAAAAGAATATTCCTTAAGGCTTTGATATATTTTTTTCCCCATTCTACCATCAATACCAAGCAGTAAAATATTAATAATATCCCCCTTAGTATTTTATGATAATTTCTCTACTTTGTGTAGGCCTTCTTTAAAAGAGCCTGTCTTGCAGCCTCCTGCTCGGCATCCTTTTTCGTTTTACCAACACCACAGCCCATAATGAGATTTCCATCCATTAAAACCTCTGCTGTAAAGACCTTATCATGGGCAGGTCCCTCTTCCTTTATAATACGATAGGAAAGGCTTCGCTTATCTGCTTGAACCTCTTCCTGTAAAATTGTTTTAAAATCCTTAATTGATACGACCTCATCAATATAAGGAATAACAATTCGTGAAAAAACCTCGTAAGCCTTGTCAAAGCCAAATTCCTTAAATACTGCTCCTAAAACGGCCTCAAAGGCATCAGCTATAACGGCCTTACGAGCTCTCCCACCGGTCATTTCCTCGCCTCGTCCTAAATACAAATAGCTTGGAAGATCTAGATGAGCTGCGTAAATATCTAGGGCCTCCTCACGAACAGCCTGAGCTCTACGCTTAGTCATATCACCCTCGGCCATCTGATATTTAGAAATTAAATATTTAGACATTGAAAGCTCTAAGACGGCGTCTCCTAGGAATTCAAGACGCTCGTTAAAGGGACAATTATGCTCATTTCCATATGAGCTATGAGTTAAAGCCTCAATTAAAATAGACTTATCCTTAAATTCCACGCCTAGCTTATTTTCAAGTTCACTATAGTGCTTCATTCTCTTCATCCTTCTTCGGTAAATTAGATATTACCTTATTAATTAAATCCGTTTCAACCATCATTCGAGCCTGACGGATAGCATTTTTAAAGGCATAGGCATTTGAGCTTCCATGGGCCTTTACAACTGGTACTGGTACACCAACAATCATAGCTCCACCAACCTCAGATGAATCAAGACGTTTTTTAAAGCGCTTTAGCGCCTTATGCATAAATAGATAGCCAATTACACCACCAAGGCTTGATTTAATCTCCTGCTTAAGCATATCACCCATTGCTTTAGCAGTACCCTCAACGGTTTTTAAAACCATATTACCTGTAAAGCCATCTGTAACAAAAATATCGCATGGGCTTGTAAGAATATCCTTAGCTTCAACATTACCATAAAAATTAATTAAAGAGTCTTCCTCAAGAAGCTTATAGGTTTCTTGGTCAACCTCACGGCCCTTACCAGGCTCAGTACCAATATTTAATAAGCCAACCTTAGGATTTTCAACGTGGAGAATTTCACGTGAAATGGTAGTAGCAAAATAAGCTAAGTCACGAATATGCTCAGGACGAAGCTCAACATTAGCTCCTACATCAAGCATTAATCTTCCCTTTTTATCATATGAAGGAACAATTGGACAAAGGCCAACTCTTCCTACCTGCTTAAGCTTACGAATAATTAAATGAGCACCACAAACGACACATTGTGTTGGACCAGCACTTACAACCGCCTGCGTCTCGCCATCATGAGCCGATTGCATCGCCATACATAAGGATGCATCCTTATTTCTTCTAATATAGCTTACAGGATTATGCTCACCCATATCAACAAATTTTTCAGTATGAACAATTGTAATTCTTTCACTATTGGTTAAAAGAGGCTTAATTTTATTTTCATCACCATATAAAACAAGCTCTAAGTCCTTAAATTCCTTTACAGCTTCCATACAAGCAGGAACCGTAGTTTGGCATAAATAATCGCCACCCATAGCGTCTATTGCAATTTTAATCATAGAATCACTGCCTTTCATTTCTCTTCAATTATAGCATTATTGTTGTCTTTTTCCTAGTTTAATTTCGCTTTTTTATTTAGCGTTTCCTCAATTAATTTTAAAGCATGAGGGGTTATCTCTTGGCCATTTCGATAATTATCCACATATTGCCTAGCATCATCTGATGCAAAGCGATAAATTTTATAATCCGTTTCAAAATCAAGACTTAAAAAGCCACTTTGAGCCTCACCTAAAAATTCTCCTGGTCCCCTAAGCTTTAGGTCATATTCAGCCAGCTTGAAGCAATCATCTGTCGTTTCTAATATTTTTAATCTTTCATTATTAGGATCATTACTAATTAAAGCACAAAAGGCTTCCTTATCATTTCTTCCAACACGACCTCTTAATTGGTGAAGAGTAGACATACCAAAGCGCTCGGCATTAAAAATATAAATCCCTGTAGCGTTTTTAACATCAATTCCTACCTCAATTACTGTTGTAGAAACTAAAATATTGAATTGTTTATTAATAAAATCAATCATTATTCTTTGCTTATCAGCGCTAGCTAAAGCCCCGTGCATAATCTCAACCTTAGCCCCCTTAACATTATTCATTAGCATTTCTTTGATTGTTGCTAAATCTAGATAATTATCGCCCTCAATTAAAGCACCAACACAAAAGGCCTGCTCAGAGCGTCCAATTCTAGATTCTAGGTTAGAATAAACATCATCTAAATCATTAATTGAATATAATTTAGTTGTAACTTTTTTTCTACTGCTAGGCTTTTGGGTCATAGATGAAATATCCATATCCGCAAATTTTACAAGACCTAAGGTTCTTGGAATAGGTGTCGCAGATAAATAGATTGCATCGGTATGAGGATATTCTAGTAATATCTTTTGTCTATCATTTACTCCAAAGCGATGCTGCTCATCAATAATTAAAAGTCCTAATTTTTTATAATGAATATTGTGATACAGGGCTGATTGAGTTGTAACTAAGATATCAATTCTCCCATGCTCTAAATCTCTTATTATTTTATCTCTTTTAAATGTAGCTAAGGAGGATGTTAGAGCGACAACATTAGGATTATAGTCCTTTAAAGCTTCACTAATGCTTTTAAAATGCTGATTCACAAGAATTTCAGTTGGGGCCATCATGATTGATTGATAGCCATTTAGCATATTAATTAAGATTGCCACAATCGCAACTAGGGTTTTTCCACTTCCTACATCGCCCTGAATTAAACGGTTCATTACATATGGTCTTTTAGAATCAGCTACAATTTGATTAATAGCCTCCTTTTGGCTTGAGGTAAGCTCATACGGAAGATTATTAACAAATTCAAGTAGCTTATCCTTATATGCTTCCTTAGGCTTTTTAGAATTATCCACAACAAGAAGCGATAAAGCCTCAAGCTTGATGGCATAATTAAAATATGTTACATATTTTTTCCTTCTAATAACATTTTTTATATCCTCTTTAGAGGAAGGAAAATGCAAAAATCTTAAAAATTCATTTATTCCTAAAAGATGATATTTTACTAAAAGCTCATTAGGTAAGGTTTCCTTAAAGCTCGGAATATCCTTGAAAATAGCCTCAACAAGCTTTAAAACAAGACTATCACTGATATCCTTAATTCCATAAATAGGAACTATATTTTTCATATCATCGCTAACTATTTCCTTAAATGAAAAGCTGTTGTTTAAGGCCTTATAAGAGCCAAAAATTTTTAGATGCATTCCTTTTTTTAAGGAAAATTTTAAATAGCCTTATCGCCAATTGTTGTTACTGCTTTTGCAAATATTTTTTTTGTTTTTGTTTGAAAATAAAAAATAATATTATCAATTGAATTACGAATTTTTCTAATAATAATTTGCGAGGAAATATAGCCCTCTACAACAAAATCTAAGCCATCATTTTCATCACTTGGCTCCAAAATATCCAAGCAATTATATTTTTTAGGAGGATATAGCAATAGATCCCTGATTGTATAAATATTAGCCCCATTAAATTTTTCCACAGTTTTTTTGCCAACACCCTTTAGGGTGCTAATGCTATCCTTAATATCAATCATTTTATCCCTCCTAAAATAAATAAAGGTTGGAAATCTCCAACCTATATTAATCTTGCTTAATTAAGCCTCAATAGAGATAATGTATGAATAGATGTCTTGGTTACCATCAATAACCTCAACCTCTACATCCTCATTAAGCTCAGTACAATGAGCCTTTAGCTCTTCAACCTCATCATCAGGAGTACCAACACCACGGAAGATTGTAACAATTGAGGAATCCTCATTAATACACTTATCTAATAAAATCTTAGTAGCGTCTAATCTTTCTTTTACAGAAACAACGATTTCACCATTACAAATACCCATGTAGTCGCCAGCCTTAATCTTAACGCCCTTAATTTCAGTATCACGAACAGCGTAGGTTACTTCACCTGTTTGAACATTAGAAATAGCCTCTGTCATATCATCATAATTAGTGTCTAAATCATTTTGAGAATCAAATGCCATTAATGATGCATAGCCTTGAGCAATTGTCTTAGCCTTTAATACCTTAATATTTACATCATCACAAAGCTTTGTAGATTGCTCAGCACTTAAAATTACATTGCCATTATTTGGAATGATAATAATATTTTCTGCATTGCATGCTTTTACAGCCTTAACAAATTCGTCAGTTGAAGGATTCATTGTTTGACCACCATCAATGATATAATCAACACCTAAATCAGTAAATGTTTGCTTAATACCCTCTCCGAAGCATACAGCTACAAGTGCGAACTTCTTCTTTTCCTGTACAACAGGCTTTTCTTCCTTAGCATTAATAATTTCAGAATGCTGAAGACGCATATTTTCAACCTTAATTTTAACAAATTCGCCAAAATTTTGAGCTAATTCAAGAACCTGACCAGGCTTATTAACATGAACATGAACCTTTACAAGACCATCATCATGAACAAGAACTAAGGAATCACCCATTACAGAAAGTGGACTTCTTAAATCTGACTCCTGGAAGTTAGCATCATCCTTAAGCTCAATAATGAATTCTGTACAATATCCATATTTAATATCACCAGAAACCTTAGCTTGAGCTGATTGCTCACCTGCAGCCTGTGAATCATTTGATTCAAGCATAACACCGTGAATAGCCATTTCCATTCCTTCGATAACCTTAATAAAACCAGCACCACCACTATCAACTACGCCAGCTTCCTTTAAATCAGGAAGTAAATTAGGTGTATTTGATAAAGACTTTCTTGCTTGAGTTAAATAAAGCTCAAATAGCTCCTCAAATGAGCCGATTTGTCCCTTCTTGCTAGCAACAAATTCAGCAGACTCACGAACAACAGTTAAAATTGTACCTTCAATTGGCTCCATAACGGCCTTATAGGCTACATCCTTACCAGAGCATAGGCAATCAATAAAGGCGTCAACAGAAATTTCATTTTCAGTCATTTCCTTAAGGCTTACATAAATTCCACGGAAAAATTGAGATAGAATAACTCCAGAATTTCCTCTCGCTCCCATTAATAGGCCACGTTGTAGTTTCTTTGCAATATCAACAATTGATGAAGATTCGCAGGCAGTCATTTCCTTAACACCTGTCATCATTGTCATTTTCATATTAGTTCCTGTATCTCCATCTGGAACAGGGAATACATTT
>URFB01000024.1 GCA_900547045.1 uncultured Mollicutes bacterium | reverse complement strand
GGGAATGTGTCCCCACATTCTAAAAGAATTTTTTAAGTGTAAATGTCAACTAAAAATGTAGTTTGTCCTACAAAGAAAGAATATATCATCTGTGTTCGAAAGTCAACCAACAGCTGAAACACTAAACTTAACATTAACTGTATTATCTAAAAGAAAATTTGACGCTGATTCTTCAATTAAATCCCAAAAATTGTTAAATTTTTTTCAAACATTTTAATTGACTTTAAAATGTCAATTTGATATATTTTACCCATAAGCTTTAAAGTTAGTTGCAGCAAACTTTCTTAAAGCTAGGTTAGTCATTTCTAACCATAGAAAGGAGCCGATATGAAAAAATATCGTTTAACTATAATACTAGCACTAGTTCTTCTAGTATTAAGCCTTGTGTCGATATCAATTGGAGCAGTTGATATTAAATTTAATGATATATTTAAAGACCCTACAAAGCTTCGTCTTCTTTTAGTATCACGTCTGCCAAGGCTACTTGCGATTTTATGTACCGGTGTGGGAATGTCAATTTCCGGTCTTATCATGCAAAAGCTATGCTCAAACAAATTTGTTTCGCCATCAACCGGAGCGACAATTAGTGGTGCGCAGCTAGGTATATTACTCGCCCTAATCATTATTCCAAACTCTTCAATGCTTGTTCGTTCTCTCTTCGCCTTTGTTATATCATTACTCTCTACACTAGCCTTTGTCTTCTTTATTACAAGAATTAGGCTCAAGGATCCGGTAATGGTACCTCTTATTGGTATTATGCTTAGCAATATCATTTTAGGAATTACCAATTTTATCGCTTACAAGTTTGAAGCGACTCAAACTATTTCTTCCTATTTAACAGGATCATTTGCCGGCGTTGTCGCGGGAAAATACGAAATTGTTTATTTCGTTGTTCCCCTAATTGTTTTATCCTTCATTTTTGCTAATCATTTTAACATTGTTGGAATGGGCAAGGATTTTTCTAAAAATCTTGGGGTAAACTACAATGTTATCCTCATTTTAGGCCTTTGTATATGCTCAATAATTACCGCCTCAATTGTTGTAGTAGTCGGATCAATTTCCTATATTGGGCTTATTATTCCTAATCTCATTGTAATGCTAAAGGGTGATAAGCTTAAGGGAACCCTAGTAGATACAGCCTTACTTGGTTCAGTCTTTGTGCTTGCCTGTGATATCCTAGGAAGATTAATTATTATGCCATATGAGCTTCCAATTGATTTAATTGTAGGTATTATTGGTAGTATTTTATTTATCGCTTTAATTGTCTATAAAATGAAATATGGTAATAAAGCTTTAAATCTTAAGGAGGTAAAAAAAGATGAAAAAGCCGATATCTAATCGAATCAAGCTTATCATTCTTGGACTTATTCTTGTAGCCTTCATCGCCTTCTACTTTCTTTTTAAGCTTAATTTTAAAAAGCCCGCGCTTTTAAATTATCAGCTTAAGCGTAGAGCTACTACCATGATTGCGATGATAATTGCTGGATTCGCTATTGGTGGAGCATCAATTGTTTTCCAATCGGTTATTAACAATAGTATTGTTACACCCTGTATTTTAGGAATGAACTCCTTATATACGGTTGTAAGAACCTTGATTGTCTTTGTCTTTGGTACAGGTAGCATCTTCTTTTTAAATGCTAATTTAAGCTTTGCAATTAACCTAATTATTATGGTAATCCTTGCTTATTTCATCTATGGAGCAATGTTTAAAAAGACTAAATATAATGTTCTTTATATTTTACTGATTGGTACAGTGCTTTCTTCCTTATTTGGAAGTATTCAAAGTTCAATTGTTCGTATTATGGATTCAAATGAGTATGATACCCTTTTAACGTCTTTAACTGCCAGCTTTGATTCCATTAACACAGAAATAATCATTACTGGTGTTATATTACTCGCCCTTGTAACAATTATTCTTTATAAGGATATTAAAATGCTTAATGTCATTACGCTTGGAAAAGAGCAGGCAATTAATTTAGGTGTTAATTATGACAGGGTTATAAGAAGGCTTTTAATAGGCGTTACTATTTATATTGCAATTGCAACTGCCATGGTCGGTCCTATATCATTCTTAGGACTAATTACAGCCAATCTTGCTAGACTTAGCTTTAAGACATATAAGCATAGCTATTTAATATCAGGTACAGCAGGTATTTCAATTATTGTATTAATTATTGGTCAGGTTATTGTTGAAAGAGTTGTATCCTATTCAATTCCCATCAGTGTCTTTATCACCATTGGTGGAGGAATCTATTTCCTTTTCTTAATTATTAAATCAGGAAGGAGAGCATAAATGAAAATTAGCAATCTTAGTAAAAATTACAACACTAAAAGAGTTGTAAATAGTGTAAATTTAGAAATTAAAAAAAATAAGGTTACCTCCTTCATTGGTCCTAATGGAGCTGGTAAATCAACCGTTATGGGTATGATTTCCCGCCTTATTTTAAAGGATGAGGGAGAAATCGATTTTTACGATTTGGATATTGCCAAATGGAATAGCAAGGAGCTTGCTAAAAAGCTTGCCATTTTAACGCAGGCTAATAATATTCAAATGAAGCTTACCGTATATGAGCTTGTAGCATTCGGAAGATTTCCTTACTCTAAAGGTAAATTAAATGAGCTAGATAAGGAAAAAATCCAAGACGCCATTGATTATATGGAGCTTAATGATATTAAGAATCAATATATTGATGAATTATCCGGCGGACAACGTCAAAGAGCCTTTATTGCGATGGTTATTGCCCAGGATACAGAATATGTATTACTAGATGAGCCTACCAATAATTTAGATATCTATCACGCTACAAAGCTGATGCGAACAGTAAGAAGGCTTTGTGATGAGCTAGGAAAAACCGTTATTTTAGTTCTTCATGATATTAATTACGCCTCATTCTATTCTGATTATATTTGTGCCTTCAAGGATGGCAAAATTGCCTTCTATGGATCGGCAACTGATGTAATTACCAAGGAAAATTTAAAGAAGGTCTATAATGTAGACTTTGAAATTATTATAAAGGAAGGAAAGCCTTTATCAATTTATTATTAAGGAGAAAAAATATGAAATTAGTAAAATATTTATCTATAGGTCTAGCTGCAACACTTGCAGCTAGCCTAATAAGCTGTAAGGAAGAGTCAGCTGACTCTTCAAAAAAGGAGACAGTTACTGTTAGCTCTCTTAACCAGGAAAAGCAAGCAATTGAGCTTGAGGTAAAAAAGAATCCCGAAAGAATTGCGATTTTAGATATGGCCTGTCTTGATATTATTGATGCCTTAGGTGAGGGTGATAAGGTTGTTGCTTGTGCAACTACTACTATTACCTATCTTGAGCATTATTCACCAGACAACAATAAGAATATTGCCAATATTGGTACCGTTAAAAAGGCTGATATGGAAGCTCTTTACGCTGCTGAGCCTGATATTATCTTCATTGGTGGAAGATTATCTGCTAGCTACAATGAGCTATCTAAGGTAGCTACTACGGTATATCTTGCAACTAACTCTACAACTGGCATAGTTGCAAGTACAAAGCATAATGCTGAAGAAATTTCTAAGATTTTTGACAAAGAGGATAAGGTCGCAAGCCTAATGACTTCTTATAGTGCAAGAATTGATGCGATTAAGGAATTCTCTAAGGATGTTAGTTGCTTAAATACCCTTGTAAGTGGTTCAAGCATTAATGTACTTAACAATAATGGTAATCTTTCATTAATTGGTGTTGAATGTGGCTTTAATAATCTTGGTAATGTTTCAAGTGATGCAACACACGGTGATGCCGTTTCCTTTGAATATCTTGTTAAGCAGGATCCTGAATATATCTTTGTATTGGACAGAAACAGTGTAACTGGTGATACTAATATTGCTAAGGATGTTGTTGAAAACGAGGTTGTTAAGCAAACAAATGCGTATAAGAATAATAAGATTATTTATCTTGAGCACTCTAATGTTTGGTATACTGCAAGTGGTGGTATTACGGCTTTAGGTGTTATGCTTGATGATTTAGAGCTTGGTCTTGGTCTTAATAAATAAAAAAGCATTTATTTTCTTTAAAAATAGACTATAATATAGATATATTATGGAGGTCTAAAATGAGTTGTATATTTTGTATGATTGGAAAAGGTGAAATTCCTTCTCAAACTGTTTATGAAAATGAATATGTAAGAGCGTTTCTAGATTTATCTCAGGCTGGTAAGGGCCATACCCTCGTTGTACCTAAAAAGCACGCTGATACGCTTCTTGATTTAGATGAAGCTACATATTTAGAGCTAATGAAGGCTGTTCATCTTGTAGCTAAAGCCGTAGATAAGGCCTTTGCCCCTGATGGAATCAATATTCTAAATAACTGTAGAGAGGCTGCCGGTCAAAGCGTAATGCACGCCCATGTTCACATTATTCCAAGATATAAGGATGATAAGATTTCCTTCCATCTTGTAAATAATGAAAATAAATACGATTTAAAAGAAATCGCAAACAAAATAAAAGAAAATATATAAAGAAAAATCATTCAGTTTTAATTGCTGAATGATTTTTATTATATAAAGATTATTTATCTTCCTTATCTTCCTTATGATCAGGCTTTACTTTAGAAATTAGCTTTCCACCAAAATAGCCTGCAAGAAGGCTTTTAATATCAAGGCCAGTAGCTTTTTCAAGACCATCAAATATTTGGGTACCATTTTTTGAAATTTCTTCTGTAAGCTTAGCTGTATTTCCCTCACCATACATTGTGATAGAATCAATCTTGCTCATAGCCTCAGACATTGGTTTAGCATACGCTTCAACAATATTAGGTAAAACATTAGAATCAAGAATTAGCTGTAATGTTGCTGCCTCACCATATTGCTTCATCGCTTCGGCTTTAGCTCTAATTGCATCAGCCTCGGCCTTACCCTTAGCCTCAATACCCTGCGCTTCGGCAAGCGCTGCTTCCTTTTCGGCATTAGCACGAGCTATTTTAGCATTAGCCTCTGCTTCAGCCTGAATTTGTAAGGCTTCGGCTGCCTTTTGGCGAGCTACCTTATCAGCCTCTGCTTTAATCTTTTGCATTTCTGCTTCCTGCATAAGCTCATATTTTTTAGCTTCAGCCGCCTTTTGACGGGTAAATAAATCAGCTTCGGCATTTTGCTGAGCTGCATACTTATTAGCCTCAGCTACCTTATTTACTTCTGCATTTAATTGCTTTTCCTTAAGCTCTACTTCCTTATTTCCAAGCTCAACCTCACGCTCACGCTTAGCAATATTAGCGTTAACCTCAGCAACGTTAATTTCCTCCTGACGCTTTTGACGCTCAATATCATAAGCCGCGTCAGCTTGGGCCTTAGCTGTATCAGTCTTTTGCTTCAATGATGCAGCCTGAAGCTCAAATTCTGTATTTTGCTGAACAATCTTTGTTTGTGATTCAACCTTAGCCTTATTGGCAATTTCACTTGCCGCACTCGATGCAATCGCGATATCACGCTCAGCGTTAGCACGCGCAATCGCTGCATCCTTAGAAATTTGGGAAATATTATCAATACCTAAATTTTCAATAACCTTGTTATCATCCGAAAATGATTGAATATTGAAGTTAACAACCTCAATACCAAGCTTTGCCATATCTGGTACAACATTTTCTTTTACCTTATTGGCAACACCCTGACGATCACGAACAAGCTCCTTAATTTCAACTGTACCTACAATCTCACGCATGTTGCCCTGTAGGACCTGCTGAAGCTGATTTTGAAGCTCACGCTCATCCATATTTAAAATTGATTCAAAGGCTTTAGCTAAAAGCTCAGGGTTAGATGAAACCTTAAGGTTAGCTACACCATCAACATTAATATTGATAAATTCCTTAGTAGGAATAGCCTCCTCCGTTTTAATATCTACCTGGAAGGCCTTTAAGGAAAGCTTATCTGTTCTTTGCAAGAACGGAATACGAATTCCGGCACGTCCAATCAATATTTTCTTCTTTCCTGCACCTGATACCATAATGGCTGTATCAGGGCCAGCCTTTACATAGCTTAGTACAAATAGTAGGACGACTACAACTAAAGCTACTAAAACGCCAAAAATAATACCTGCTATACTTAAAATCATTTTTTCCCCTTTCTTATTCTAAAATGATTATACAATATTTTAGAATTTTTTACTACATAATAATATCACTATCATCAAAAAAACCTTTTATATTATTCTTAATCATTGAAACATTATTAAGCGTAATACGTCCTGACCAAAAATCAGGCATAAGGCTTTTATAGATTTGATATTTATATCTTTCATCTAAAAGAATTACAACCCCACGATCAGTTTCTGATCTAATTACTCTTCCCGCTGCCTGAACAACCTTATTAAAGCCCGGATAGGTATAGGCATAATCAAAGCCTGCTCCATACTTTTCTTCAAAATATTCCTTAATAATATTATTTTCAATATTAACCATTGGAAGCCCAACGCCAATAACAACAACACCATTTAATAAATCACCCTGGAAATCAACGCCCTCTGAAAATGAACCTCCTAATACAAAAAGACCTAAATGTGACTGCTTGGTATTTTTAAATTTATTAAAAATTCGATCTCTTTCACTATCATCCATATTAGGCTTTTGAATAATAATTTCACTGTCTTCAATATCAAGATGATTAAGTACGAGCTCGATGTATTTATAGCTTGGGAAGAAAGCAATATAGTTACCATTCTTAGCCTTAACAAGACCCTCAATTACCTTAACTACATCTAAAACCGTCGATGCCCTGTCCTTATATCTAGTTGAAACATCATCCTTGATAATTAAATTTAAATTATCCTGAGGGAAGGGCGATGGTAAATTGATATATTTACCATTTCCCTTCGTTAATAAATCCATATAATACCTTAAAGGAAAAAGCGTAGCACTAAAGAAAACAACACCCTTTGTTTTATTCTTGACGGTATCATAAATGAAATCTGATGCGTCTGCGCATTTAATCTCAATTTGAAAATGATTATCCTCAAGCTTCTTTACTACAAACATATGTGACTCACCAAAGAATTCGGCTGTATCAACGAAATCCTTTAGCAAAAAGTAATCATTTAAAATTTCATCCTTATCCTTAATATCCTTGTTATCAGCGAGTACCTGATCCGAATGATCTACAATTTGTCTTAGGCTTGATAGCATTAGATCATCTAAAAAATGCGAATAATAAAATAAATCCTTATTAACTAGCTCATCATATTTTTTTAAATTATCATAAAAATGCTTAACATTTTTAGTAATTAGCTTATCATAGCTTGATAATCTTTCCTCAAGCCTAAGTGGTAGTAGAGAATCAAATTCGGCACTATACATATCCTTTGATCTTTCCACCAAATTGTGGGCCTCATCACACAAAACCTTAGGAAGGTATTGGCTATCATCAAAATAACGAATAAGATGAGCCTTAGGATCAAAGACGTAATTGTAATCACAAATGATTACATCACAAAAATAAGATAAATCTAAGGAATACTCAAAAGGACAAATATTATGCTTCATCGCGTATTCATAAATTACGTCATAGCTATAAAGCATTTCGTTATTATAAATATCCTCAATAGCTTCTCTTAGCCTTGAAAAATAGCCCTTGGCATAAGGACATTTTTCAGGGTCACAGTGAGGCATTTTACTAGCACAGCTTTTAGCCTTAGATGATATAGCAATCGCATGGAGCCTAAGCCCCGCACCCTGTAGCATCCTTAAGGATTCTATTGCGACCTCACGACCAATCGTTTTAGCGGTTAAATAAAAAAGCTTTTCATTTGATTTAGTCATACTCTTAAGGCTTGAGAAGATTGTAGCCATCGTTTTTCCTATTCCAGTTGGTGCAATAGCATAAAGAATTCCATTTGATTTCATTGTCAAATAGCAGGCCTTCATCATTTCCGCTTGGCCCTTACGCTTGCTAGCAAAGGGGAATGAAATATCCTTAAGGGTATCAAGCTTGAGATTTTCCGCCTCACTTAGGGTTTTATGCCATTTTGTATAATCGGATATAGCCTTGTAAAAGAATTCCTTAAGCTCATTAAGTGAAAAGCTCATATCAAAGCTTTTCGTTTTATAATCATCTACACTAATATAGGTAAGCCTTATAAAAACGATTGTCATATTATTTAAAAGACCATATAAATAAGCATATAGCTTTAGCTGAGCTAAATGCTCCTGGTGATAATCTAAATCGATTTTCTTTAAATCCTCTCTTGTGGATTTAATCTCCTCAAGAATAACACTACCCTTTTCCTTTATAACACCATCAATAAAGCCATGAACGGTTATTTCATCACCCTCAAATTCAAAGCTATGCTTGATATAATATTCCTTTGTTGATTCTTCATTATAAAGCTTTTGTAAATAAAGATGAGCCTTTTTACCATCTATTTGAGAATGATTTTGAAAGAACTCATTAGTAAGGTCTCCCGAAGAATATAAAAATGTCGCAATTTCCTTTACAGCATAGGTTCTTTTCATAATAGTGCTCCCTTTCTTAATTATAGTTAAAATAAATTAGCTTCCTTTGAGCTTAATTATACATCATAAGCGTGTTTTTTCCAAGAAGCATATATTTTATCAAAACTTAATTAAAAGCGCCTAAAATAAATTCGAATCGCTCTTAATTAAAGCCTAGATTTGTGATACAATAGCCTTATTAGGGGGTTAATATGAAGGAATTTAAATTTAAGCAGATTGAAGAGGCTGTTTATCATGCAGTTAATGAGGCAGCCTGCAATTTAAATCAATTTACATTAGACAAGCTTAGGCTTGCTAAAGAAAAAGAAAAAAATAAACTCGCATCATCTATTTTAGATGATATCATCAAAAATGATGAAATCGCAGCTAAAGAAATGATTCCGATGTGTCAGGATACAGGTATTGTAGTGGTATTTGCTAAAATAGGCTATGATGTCCATTTTACCTGTGATCTTTATGAGGCGATTAATTCTGGAGTTAGAAAGGCCTATAATGACTTCTATTTAAGAAAAAGCGTTGCTAATCCTTTAACAAGAAAAAACACCAGTGACAATACTCCTGCGATTGTTCACACAGAATTTAGCAAGGGAGATACACTTGAGCTTAGAATCGCCCTAAAGGGTGCCGGAAGTGAAAACATGAGTAAGCTTAAAATGCTAAACCCTACTGATGGAATTGAGGGTATTAGTGATTTTGTAATTGAAACCGTTAAATTAGCAGGTGGTAGACCATGTCCTCCTATCTTTGTAGGAATTGGCATTGGTGGTGATTTTGAAAAATCAGCTTTACTGGCTAAGGAAGCTATTTTAGAGGAAAATGCTAATCCTGATTTAGAAATTAAAGAGCTTGAGGATCGTATCCTTAAGAAAATTAACAGCTTAAATATCGGACCAATGGGGCTTGGTGGCGATACTAGCGCCTTCCAGGTTTTTATTAAAACTGCGCCCTGTCATATAGCATCACTTCCGGTTGCAGTAAACATCCAGTGTCATGCTAATAGACATGTAAAGGTGGTGTTATAATGGATTTTAAAAAACTTAAAGCAGGAGATAAAATATATTACACAGGAGTGATATATACTGCAAGAGATCAAGCTCATTTAAGACTAAAAGAAATGATTGATAATCACGAAAATATACCAATTGATTTTCAAAATGCTTTAATCTATTATGCCGGACCAACACCTACTAAGCCCGGAAATGTTATTGGTTCAATTGGACCAACAACGTCATCAAGAATGGACAAGTTTATTGATTATATGAAACCTCTGAAAATTGAAGGAATGATTGGAAAAGGACCTCGTTCTTCTTATGTTAAGGATAAAATTAAAGAGGACAGGCTTATTTACTTTGTAGCAACGGGTGGAGCTGGAGCATTACTTTCTAAGGCAGTTATCAGTGCTAAAGAGGTTTTATTTGAAGATTTAGGCTGCGAATCAATTAAACGCTTAGAAGTTAAGGATTTTCCTTTACTTGTTGCGATTGATACTAGCGGAAATAATATATTTGAAAGGAATTAAAATTATGAGTTTAAAAGATGATGCATTAAAATTTCATGAAGGAGGTAAATTTGAAACAACTCTAAAGCATGAAATAAACAATCGTGATGATTTATCACTTGCGTATACACCGGGAGTTGCAAATGCTTGTTTAGCGATTAAAGAAACTCCTGAATTGGCATATAAATATACATCTAAAGGCAATATTGTAGCTGTTATTACAGATGGTACTGCGGTTTTAGGACTTGGAGATATTGGTCCTCTTGCTGGCATTCCTGTTATGGAAGGAAAAGCAAACTTATTTAAAAAATTTGCCAATATTGATGCTATTTCCTTATGCTTAAATACTAAAAATGTAGATGAAATTGTAGCCATTTGTAAAGCATTAGAGCCATCACTTGGCGGTATTAATCTTGAAGACATTTCTGCGCCTAGATGTGTTGAAATTGAAAGACGCTTAATTAATGAAATGAATATTCCCGTAATGCACGATGATCAACATGGTACTTCTATTGTAGTTGGAGCAGCTGTTCTTAATTGTTGTAGATTAACTCATAAGAAAATGTCTGATTTAACTGTTGTAATGTCGGGTACAGGTGCAGCTGGTTCTAATATTGCAAGAATGCTTAAACGCCTTGGTGTTAAGCGTATTTATGCTTCAAATAAAGATGGTGTTGTTGATGCTAAAAACTATGATTCTTATGATTTTTTAATTAAAGAATTAATTGATGATGGAATTATTGATACAAAACCAAATCACGATAATACCCTAGCTTCCCTTCTTAAAGATACTAATGTATTTATTGGTGTATCAGCCCCTCATCTTGTAACTAAAGAAATGGTTAAAACAATGAAAGATCCTTTTGTTTTTGCTATGGCAAATCCTGAGCCTGAAATATCCTATGATGAAGCTATTTCTGGTGGTGCAATTGTTGCAGGTACAGGAAGAAGCGATTTTCCGAACCAAGTTAATAATCTATTAGCATTCCCAGGAATTTTTAGAGGTGCCCTTGACGCAAAAGCTTTAAAAATAACTGAAGGAATGAAAATGGCTGCTGCACAAGCTCTTGCTAATCTAATTACAGACGATGAATTAAAAAATACTTATATTCTTCCTGATGCTTTTGATAACCGTGTTGTTGAAGCTGTATCAAAAGCTGTATATGAGGAAGCGATTAAAGAAAATATTATTAGAAAATAAATAATTATATTATGTATTGTACATATATGATATACTAGACACATAGAAAGTTGGTACTGATATGAGAATAAAACGAAAATCATTACTTAAACTTAATATTTTAATTGAAGGCCTTTTCGCTTAATTGC
>URFB01000023.1 GCA_900547045.1 uncultured Mollicutes bacterium | reverse complement strand
ATGAGTCTATTTATCCTAAGCGTAAGGAGGATATGGTTGTTCGGTTCGCTCCAAGCCCAACAGGATTTTTACATACGGGCTCTTTATATACAGCTTTAATAAATTATAAGCTTGCATATGACAATAAGGGTGTTTTTTATTTAAGAATTGAGGATACTGATACTAAGCGTACAGTAGAAGGCTCTTTAGAAACCCTAAGGGAGCAGCTTGCGTATTTTGGAATAGAATATAACAATGATCCAACCTATGCTCCTTATATGCAAAGCCAAAGAAAGGATATTTATAATGCCTGTCTTGCTTATATGCTTAAAAATGGTCTTGCCTATCCTTGCTTTTTAACTGAGGATGAAATCAAAGATATTCGTACAAGCCAGGAGGCAAAAGGAGAAAGAACGGGTATTTATGGCGCTTATGCTAAATATCGTGATATTTCCGAGGAAGAGGCTATCAAGCTTATTGATGAGGGGCATCCTTATGTAATTAGACTAAAATCAAAGGGTGATTTTAATCGTCGCTTCAAAATTTGTGACCTTTTGCATGGTGAGCTTACATTACCTGAAAATGATTTTGATATCGTTATTTATAAAAATGATAAGCTTCCAACCTATCATTTTGCTCACGCCGTTGATGACCATTTTATGGGTACAACACATGTAATAAGAGGAGAGGAATGGATTACATCACTTCCTATTCACTATGAGCTATTTAATACCCTAGGCTTTAAAATGCCTCATTATCTTCATCTTGATTCTATTATGAAGCAGGAAAATGGTAATAAAAGAAAGCTTTCAAAAAGAAAGGATCCTGAGGCCTCTGTTTCTTATTTAATAGAGCTTGGATATCCTAAGGAGGCTATAATTAATTATTTATTATGCCTTGCTAATTCTAATTATGAGGAATATTTTATGGCTTCTAAGAATAATGATACTCATAATTTTAAGCTGACTATTGAAAAAATGAGTAAAACTGGAGCTTTATTTGATATTGCAAAAATGTCAAGCATCTCTAAAGAAACCATTTCATTTATGAATATTAATGATTTAGTGGCTCGTATTGAGGTTTGGTCAGAAAAATATAATAAGGATCTTCATAAGCTTATTGTAGATGATAGAGCTAAATTTAAGGCGATCATGTCAATTGGTAGAAATGATGCAAATCCTCGTAAGGAATATGAAAGATTTGACCAAATCTTTGATAAGATTAAATTCTTCTACAATGAATATTTCAACCAAATGAAATTTGTCATGCCATACCCTGAAGAGCTTGTAGCTAAGGCTAAGGATGTCTTCTTAAATATTTCCTTTAAGCAGCCAGAGGCTGATTGGACTTTAATGCTTAAGGAAAAATCTCATAAGCTAGGATTTGCTATGAACAAGAAGGAAAAGCAGGAGCTTGGTCTTGAATATATGTTTGGTGATTTTATGAAAATTATAAGAATCCTTCTTGTTAAGAGTGATAACTCACCATCAATTTATGAAATATTAAATATTTTAGATGAAGAAGAGGTTAAAAGGAGGCTTGCCTAATGTATAGCTATATAAAGGGAATCGTTAAAAAAATTACACCTAAATATATTGTTCTTGAAAATAATGCTATTGGCTATCAAATAATTACCGCTAATCCCTATAACTTTTCCTTAAATAAGGAGCTTACGGTTTATGTTTATCAGTATGTTAAAGAGGATATACTAGACCTTTATGGCTTTAAAAGCGAAGAGGAAAAAGAGCTATTTTTAAAGCTTATTTCGGTAAATGGTATTGGACCTAAAAGTGCACTTTCGATTTTAGCCTCAGCTACTGTTCCTGAGATTTGTAGTGCGATTGAATCAAGAAATGATGCTTACCTAAAGAAATTCCCCGGTATTGGTCCCAAGGCCTCCCTTCAAATTATTCTTGATCTTAAGGGTAAGCTTTCATTTGAGCAAAATGATTTAGCCGCTCCAAGCCCTAAATCAGATACCCTAATTGAGGCTTTATGCTCACTAGGCTATTCTAAAAAGGACGCATCAAAGGCTGTATCTAAGCTTGATTTAACTAAGGATGAGGGTGCCCTTATTAAGGAAGCCCTAAGAATTTTAACGAATTAATTAATATTAAGAGGTGATTTTTTTGGAGGAAAGAGTTTTAGATTCTAAGCTACTTGAATCTGACGAAAGCGAGCTTAGCCTTCGTCCCTCAAAGCTTTCAGAATATATCGGACAGGATAATGCTAAGGAAATGCTAGATGTTTATATCAAGGCTGCTCTTAAAAGAGATGAATCATTAGACCATGTTTTATTATATGGTCCTCCAGGCCTTGGTAAGACAACATTAGCAGAAATAATTGCTAACGAGCTTGGTGTTAATATTAAAACGGTATCAGGACCAGCTATTGAAAAATCAGGTGATTTAGCCTCAATTTTAACCTCACTTAATGAGGGTGATGTGCTTTTTATTGATGAAATTCATCGCCTTCCATCATTTGTTGAGGAAATTTTATATAGTGCAATGGAGGATTATTATCTTGATATTGTTGTTGGCAAGGATAATTCGACAAGATCGATTCGTGTTGACCTTCCTCCCTTCACCCTAGTTGGAGCTACTACTAGGTATGGTGATCTTTCAGCACCTCTAAGAGACCGCTTTGGTGTTGTTCTAAGGCTTAATTATTATACAACTGATGAGCTATTTAAGATTATAACTAGAACAGCTAAGGTATATAATGCTCAAATAAGTAATGAGGCAGCCTTAGAGCTTGCCCTAAGAAGTAGAGGTACACCTCGTATTGCTAATCGTCTTTTTAGAAGAGTAAGAGATTTTGCAATGGTTATGCGTGATGGTAATATTGATCTTGAAATAACTAAATATGCCCTTGATAAGCTTATGATTGATAAAACAGGCCTTGATCAAACCGATTTAAAGTATTTAGCCTGCATCATTGACCATTTTAAGGGCGGTCCTGTAGGCTTAGAATCAATTGCCGCCTCTATTGGTGAGGTGTGTGCTACAATTGAGGATGTTTATGAGCCATATTTACTTCAGGAGGGCTATATTAACCGTACACCACGTGGTAGAATTGCGAATAAAAAAGCATATGATTTATTAAAAAGGCCTTATTTTAAGGGCTTATTTTAAAGGAGTATAATATATGAATACAGAAGAATTTGATTACTATTTACCAGAGGAGCTAATTGCTCAAACCCCTCTTAAGGATCGCAGCGCTTCAAGGCTTATGGTCTTAGACCGTAAAACTGGCAAAATTGAGCATCATATTTTTAAGGATATCGTTAATTTTTTAGATGAAAATGATGTTTTAGTTTTAAATGATACTAAGGTGATTCCTGCCCGTTTATTTGGTGTTAAGGAGGATACACAGGCCCATATCGAGCTTTTAATGCTCAAGGAAATGGGCGATGATGTCTGGCAAACCCTTTGTAAGCCCGCAAGAAGGGTTAAACTTGGTACAGTTGTATCCTTCGGTGATGGTCTTTTAAAGGCTGAGTGCATTAAAGAGGATGAGGATGGAATTCGTTATTTTAAAATGATTTATGAAGGAATCTTCCTAGAAATTTTAGACAAGCTTGGCGAAATGCCCCTTCCTCCTTATATTCATGAGCATCTAGAGGATAAGGATCGCTATCAAACTGTTTATGCTAAAAATCCAGGTTCAGCAGCTGCCCCAACAGCGGGACTTCATTTTACTAAGGAAATCCTTGAGGCCCTAAGTGCTAAGGGTGTAACTATTTGCTATATCACTCTTCATGTTGGTCTTGGTACCTTCCGTCCTGTAAGTGTAGAGGATGTTACAAAGCATAAGATGCATTCTGAATTCTATCATATTTCAGCTGAGGTAGCCGATATTTTAAATAAGGCTAAGGCAAGTGGAAAGCGTATTGTTTCTGTAGGTACAACCTCAACAAGAACCCTAGAGTCTGCTTATGATAATGGCTTTAAGGAAACAAGCGGTTGGACTGATATCTTTATTTATCCTGGATATCAATTTAAGGCAATTGATGCCCAAATTACTAATTTCCATCTTCCTAAATCTACTCTAATTATGCTAGTTTCAGCTTTTGCTGGTAAGGAAAATATTATGAATGCCTATAATGAGGCGGTAAAGGAAAAATATCGTTTCTTTAGCTTTGGTGATTCAATGCTTATTAAATAAGGAGATAAATATGAAAAAATATACAGAATTTTTAAATGAAACAAATCCTCAAATTAAAATCACTATGGAAAATGGTAAGGAAATGAATTTAGAGCTATTTCCTGAATGCGCCCCTATTACGGTTAAGAATATGCTTAGCTTAATTGAAAAAAAATTTTATGATTCTTTAATTTTTCATCGTGTAATTAAGGATTTCATGATTCAAGGTGGAGACCCTACAGGTACTGGTATGGGTGGAAGCGATGAAAATATTAAGGGTGAATTTAGAGCTAATGGTGTTAAAAATGACCTTTCTCACTCAAGAGGAGTTATTTCAATGGCTCGTACTAATGCTCCTAATAGTGCATCATCTCAATTTTTCATTTGTCACGCTGATGCCCCACATCTTGATGGAATGTATGCCGGCTTTGGTGTTTTAATTGATGGCTTTGATACACTTGATGAAATTGCTAATCAACAAACTGACTATATGGATAAACCTTTAGCTGATCAAAGAATTAAGACAATTGTAAGAGTTAGATAATATGAAGCTTAAAGGGAAAAATATATGGATTCATGACTCTTTAAGGCCATCAAGCCTTAAGGGCCTTTGCCAAATGGGTGATTATCTGATTGAGGATTATGATAATTTAAGGGCTGAGGCTTTAAGGGAAGGCTCAAGGAGCGTTCCTAAGCTTTATGCCTATGAAATTAGAAATCATAATGACCAATCTGAGGCTGTTATCGTTTTTAAAATTATTTCGATGCTTAATGAATATAAGCTTGCAAGCATTCATTTTATTTCGGATAATGAGGCATCCTTAATTGAGGGTATGGAAATGCTACTTGAGCATCAAATTTTAAAGAATAGTATGCTTAAGATTGTTGCAAGTCCAGATAATGCTAGATCATCATTTATTTTAGAGCATTTAGGCTTTGTTAAAAATAAGGAAGAAAACAATAAGGTCGAATACAAAATTACTAAACCAATTTTTATGAAAGGAAGATAATATGAGTGCAATAAGCTATGAACTAAAGCATGTTTGTAAGCAAACTGGTGCAAGATATGGTATTCTTCACACTCCACATGGAGATTTTGAAACGCCTATTTTTATGCCTGTTGGTACAAAAGCGACAGTAAAAACCTTAACACCAGAGGAAATTGAACAGGTTTCTGATGGCTTAATTTTAGGAAATACCTACCATTTATGGCTTCAGCCTGGTGATGAGCTAATTAAGCAGGCAGGAGGAATTAGAGGCTTTATGAAATGGGACCACGCTCTTTTAACAGATAGTGGCGGCTTCCAGGTTTTCAGTCTTGCTAAAATCCGTAAAATCACGGAAGAGGGAGTAAATTTTAGACACCATAAATCAGGAGCACCTCTTTTTATGTCTCCCGAAATTTCAATTGGAATTCAAAATAATTTAGGTGCAGATATCATCATGAGCTTTGATGAATGTCCACCCTTCCATGCATCAAAAGAATATATGGCAAATAGTGTTGAGCGTACCTTAAGATGGGCCAAAAGAGGCTATGACGCTCATAAGTGTAAGGATACTCAGGCCTTATTTGGTATTGTCCAAGGAGGTCCCTTCCTAGATATTAGAAAGCATTGTCTTGAGGAGCTTGAAAAGCTTGATTTTCCAGGCTATTCTATTGGTGGACTTGCAGTTGGTGAATCTAAAAAGGAAATGTATGAGGTTCTAAATTACATGAAGGATGTCCTTCCTGCTAATAAGCCTCGTTATTTAATGGGGGTAGGCTCTCCTGATGATTTAGTTGTTGGAGCGATGATGGGTGTTGATATGTTTGACTGTGTAGCAGCCACTCGTATTGCACGTCATGGGACAGCCCTAACTCATAAGGGTAAGCTTTTACTTAAGAATAAAGCTCATTATGCATCGTTTATTCCACTTGATGATAAATGTGATTGCTACGTTTGTAAGAAATATACAAGAAGCTACATTCACCACCTAATTAAAGCCGAAGAAATTTTAGGCATGAGACTTTTATCATATCATAACCTATATTTCTTAAAGAGCCTAATGGCAGATGTAAGACGTGCTATTCAAGAGGATAGGCTTAAGGATTTCCAAGAGGAATTCTTCAAGGAATATGGCTTTGCACCACTTGAGGATATTATGTCTGGTAAGGTTAATGAGGGTACTATGAAGCTTAAGGACCAAATTAAAATTACAGGTGAGGAAAAATAAGATGTCTTTACTTGAGGTTTCAAATTTAAAATTTAGATATACGGATAAGGAATTATATAATAATGTTGAATTTAGAATCCTTGATGGTGATCACATTGTAATTGTTGGTCCTAATGGCTGTGGCAAATCAACATTTTTAAATATAATTGCTAAAAATATTATTCCTGATAGTGGTAAGGTTGAATGGACGCCTCATATTACCTTTTCTTATCTAGACCAACAGCTTAAGGTTCAAAAGGATCAACCCATTTCAAGCTATTTATATGGTGTATTTGAGCCTCTTTTTAAGAAAGAGAAGCAAATGAATGATTATTATGAATCCCTTGCAACGGCAAGAGAAGAGGATTATGAAAAAATTATGAATCGTGCTCAAAGCATCTCTGATGAGCTTGAAAGAGAAAATTTCTATGCTGTAAACTCAACCATTGGTAATATCATAAATGGTTTAGGAATTTCAGCATATGGAATGGATACAAATCTTTCCAATTTGTCAGGAGGACAAAGAGCTAAGGTTTATTTAGCTAAGATGCTTCTTGAGGATCATGATGTTTTATTAATGGACGAGCCGACTAACTTCCTTGATAGAGAGCATATTGAATGGCTAATTAAATATTTAAATTCCTATAAGGGCGCCTTTGTGGTAGTATCCCATGATAAGGAATTTGCAAGCCAAATTTGTAATGTTGTCTACGCACTTGAAAACAAAGTCATGACTCGTTATAAGGGAAATTATGATTTTTATTTAAAGGAAAGAGATTTACGTAATGAGCATTATATGCGTGAATATGAAAATCAACAAAAATTTATTAAGCAAACTAAGGAATTTATCGCCGCTCATATTGTAAGAGCGACCTCATCAAGAGCAGCTAAGCAAAGAGTTAAGGTCCTAGATAAGCTTGAGGTTCTAGATAAGCCTCAGGGTGAATTACAAATAAAAATTAATTTTCCTTTCTCACGTAATTTAGGTCAAGAGGTTTTAAAGCTAACTGATTTAGTAATCGGCTATGATAAGCCTTTGCTTGAGCCTTTAAATTTATTAATTAAGCATAATGAAAAGGTAGCTATTTTAGGACATAATGGTGTAGGTAAATCGACCCTTTTAAAAACAATTATGGGAAGCCTTAAGGCTATCTCGGGGGAATATAAATTTAATAATTCAGCTGATATTAACTTTTTCACGCAGGAGCATGAATTTGCTCCTGATGAAACAGCTGTATCCTATTTAAGAGAATTCTATCCTCTTAAAACCGATGGTGAGCTAAGAAGTGTACTTGCACCCTTAGGTATTAAGGGGGATTTAGCGCTAAAGAGGCTTAATGAATGCTCAGGGGGAGAACAAACCCGTGTAAGAATTGCTCTAATGACAATGAAGAAAAGTAATATTTTAATCCTTGATGAGCCAACCAATCATCTTGATAAGGCAACTAAGGAAGCCTTATATGAAGCAATTGATAATTTTCCTGGTTCCGTTATTCTTGTAAGCCATGAGCGCGATTTTTATGATGGACTTCTAGATTATGAAATTAATTTTGAATAGGAGATAATATGACCGACTTTTTTGAACTTTTAGAAAATAATAAAATGGCATCTGATGAATTTATTAAGCAGGATGTCAGCAAAAAGGTAAATGAGCTTTTTGAAAGAAACATGAAGAATGTTAAGGATATAGCTAAGGATTATAGCTATAATAAATACCGTAAAAAATCAACTGCTTCATATATTATTCTAGCAATTGGCGCTATTTTACTGCTATATTTTTCAAGTCGTATTAAATCAGATGGCTTTAAGCTTAATATAGGCTTTTTTATTGTTGGCCTTGTATTTGCAGTAATTGGCTTTATTGGCATGATTTATTATACCTATAAGGCCAATATAGAGGGTAAGAATCGTCTTAAGCTTCAAAAGGAGGCTATTCAAATTACCGATGAGGAATACGCAACTATTATTGGTACTGATAAAATTATTACATCGGGCTTTATTATTAAATATGAGAAGAATCAGCTCTTTTTAGATTGCCATTTCTATCCTAAAAAGGATTATTTAGCATTTTGTGATGGTTCATATATTTATGAAATAAGGCTTGATAAGCTAATAATTAGAAAAACAAGCGATAAGCTAACCTTTAAGGATCCCTTCTTTGATTATAGCGATACTAATATTACAAGAAATAAAATGGGCCTTTATGAATCAGCTTTCAATTATGAAATAATTGTTGATGGCAAAGAAAAGCTTGTACTTAAAATGACGGAATATCATTTTAATAAAATAAAATGCTTATTAGGAGAATATGATGAAGCTTAATAATTTAATTGATGACCTAGCCCATATGGGCCTACAGGGCGATGAAGCTATTTTAGTTCATTCCTCATGTAAGGCCATAGCTTATGATGCTAATGATATTATTGACTCTTTAATGAGCTATTTTCGAAAGGGAACACTTTTAATTCCTACGCATACCTGGAAGATAGTTAATGATGAAAATCCTTTATTTGATATTAAAATGGAATCAAATTTAGGAATTATTCCTAATTTATTTCTAAAAAGAGAAGGAGTTATAAGATCATATCATCCTACACATAGTATCGCGGGAATAGGAAAAGATTCTTATCAAATTTTAAAAGATGAGGAATATAATACCACTCCATGCCAACCAGGGGGAGCCTATGATAAGCTAAGAGAATTTAATGGCTATGTTTTATTACTAGGTGTTGGAAATGAAAGAAATACCTTCATTCACAGCGTTGAGGAGGTATTAAATATACCTAATCGCCTGTCAGCTAAGCCGATGCATCTTTTAATTAATAAGGATGGAAAAATATTAGATTCCTATATGCGTAAGCATTATAATCCTAATCAACCTCATATTTCTGAGGATTTTGTAAAGCTTGATGAGGCTTTAAGTTATTTTAGCATTATGAAGGAATATAAATTTGGTTCTGCTAAAGCGTTACTTATTAATACTAGAGAATGCTTTAAGCTTATAAGATATGTCCTAAGGAAAGATCCTGAGGTCATTGTCGATGGTACAATTACGAAAGAGGATTGGATTGAATATGAAAAAAACTAGCCTAAAAAGCTAGTTTTTTTATTAGAATGCGTCAATTTCCTTAATAAGCTCCTTGACGATTTCCTCCTCTTTAATCTTTCTTACAACCTCACCCTTTTTAAATAATAGGGCCTCACCAATTCCGCCGGCAACACCTAAATCAGCTTCCTTAGCCTCACCAGGACCATTTACAACACAGCCCATAACGGCTACATGAATATCCTTTTTTACAGTATAAAGATAATTTTCAATTTCCTTAGCGATTGGAATCATGTTATATTGGGTTCTACCACAGGTTGGACAAGAGGTGAAAATAGGAGTATGATCAATTAAATTTAAATTTTTAAGAATTTCTTTGGCAGCTCTAATTTCATAAATAGGATCATCAGTAAGAGAAACTCTAATGGTATTTCCAATTCCTAATGATAATATAGAAGAAATACCAATGGCAGACTTAATTAAGCCTGAGAATGTCGTACCAGCCTCCGTAATTCCTACATGAAGGGGATATGGGAAGGTCTTAGCAGCTAGCTCATAAGCCTCCTTACAAAGCTTAACATTAGAAGCCTTTAGGGAAATTACAATATTATGAAAGTCAAGCTCCTCTAAAATAGAGGTATGCATCTTGCAGGCCTCAATCATATTTTTAGCATTAAGTTCCATTCCCTTAGGAAGAGAACCACCATTAACGCCAATTCTTATCGCAACATTATGCTCCTTAGCTAGGGCCACAATTTCTTTGATTTTTTCTTTATTTGAAATATTTCCTGGATTAAGACGGATTTTATTGACCCCCTGCTTAATCGCTTCAATAGCTAGATTAGGATCAAAATGAATATCTGCCACAAGTGGAATATGAATACCCTTTTTTATTTGGCTAATCGCTTTTGCATCATCCATATTAAGGCAGGCAACCCTTATAATATCACAGCCGGCCTCCTCAAGCTTATTAATTTGTTTTATGGTAGCCTCAACATCAGCTGTTCTTGTATTAGTCATAGATTGGATATAAACCCTGTCATTTCCACCAAGGGTTAAATTTCCAATCTTACATGAATTCGTTTGATTTCTTAAATACATTTATATCACCTTCAAAAATTATAACATAAAATATGAAAAAAATCTTGCTAAAATTATAAAAACAGGCTATAATTAAAATAGCGTATTTTCAATATGCCTTTTTTAGGCTTTTTGCGTGAATTTATTATAGACAGGTGGGAAATAAGATGCGTGATTTAGTAAGATTAGTTTGCGAAGAATGTAAAGAAGAAAACTACTACACTGACAAGAATAAGAGACTTAATCCTGAAAGAATTGAGTTCAAGAAGTATTGTCCTCGTTGCCGCAAGCACACAATTCATAAAGAAAAGAAGTAAGAGCTAAAATTATTTTTAGCTTTTTCTTTTTTTATATCTTCTTCTTTTATTGTTTGATTTTGATATTCTTTTTTCTCTTCTTCTTCAGAATATGGATTGCTATCTTCGATAACTTTTCCATCGAGAAGTTGGATTATTCTTGTTGAATATTTGTTAGCTAAATCAGGATTATGTGTTACCATAATTACTAATTTATCTTTTGATATTTCTTTTATTAATTCCATTATTTCTATACTTGTTTTAGAATCTAATGCCCCAGTTGGTTCATCTAAAGTTATAATCTTAGGATTATTAACAATAGCACGAGCAATTGCTACTCTTTGCCTTTCTCCTCCGGATAATTCATTAGGTTTTTTATAGATATGATTTTCTAAATTTACTTTCTTTAAAGATAATAATGCTAATTCTTTTCTTTTTTTATAATCTACATTAGCTAATTTTAAAGGAAGTTCTACATTTTCTAATACTGATAAATGATTTATAAGATTATAATTTTGAAAAACTAATCCTAAAAGATTATTTCGATAACTATCAAAATCTTCATTTTTAAAATTTTTAGTAC
>URFB01000022.1 GCA_900547045.1 uncultured Mollicutes bacterium | reverse complement strand
AGAACTAAAGCCTTTAATATTTTAATAAGAGCGGACCTATTATCTGATGATGGATAAAGCTTTAAAGTTATAAAAATATCTTCTCGTTTGACAATTCCATCAGAAATTGTCATTATTATACCCAAGGCCAACACCTATTTCATTTTTATATAGATTAGCTTTATCGATTAGCCTATAGCCATATTAAAAAGCAATAATCTATATGGGTTATTTTTTTAGATAAATAAAAATTATTTTTAAAAACAAAAAAATCCGAAATTAATCGGATTTACGTTACACCTTGGAGCAATAGACGGGAATCGAACCCGTATCACCACATTGGCAATGTGGAGTACTAACCGTTGTACTACTACTGCATCAAAGCATTTGCAGTAATAATTATACCAAATTTTTTTCTCATGTCAACAACTTTTTTATGAATTTTTAAAAAAATTATCTTAAGCTTAGAGCCTATCATTTTATATTATTTTTTCTTATTAAAAAATAAAGGAAATTCAAAATTAAAGAATTCCCTTTTTTATTTTATTCAAGCTCTAATGAACCATTAGCTAGCTTATAGTAAAGTCCCTTAGCCGCTACTAAATCATCATGATCTCCTCGCTCAATAATATGGCCCTGGTCTAGAACCATAATGGCATTAGAATTTCTTACCGTTGATAATCTGTGAGCAATTACAAATACGGTTTTACCCTCCATTAGGCTATCCATTCCCGCTTCTACTAAGGCCTCTGTTCTAGTATCAACTACAGATGTAGCCTCATCTAGAATTAAAATCGGACGCTTAGATACAGCCGCACGAGCAATCGAAATCAGCTGTCTTTGTCCACTTGAAAGATTAGCACCATCAGAATAAATCATCGTATTATATCCATCCGGTAAACGCTTAATAAAGCTATGAGCATTAGCAAGCTTAGCCGCCGCCTTTACATCTTCTTCTGTAGCGTCTAAATTACCATATCTAATATTGTCCATGATTGTACCTGTAAATAGATGTGTATCCTGAAGAACAATACCAAGTGAGCTTCTTAAATCAGCTTTTTTGATTTTTCTTGCGTCAATACCATCAATGGTAATCGTTCCACCTTCAATTTCATAAAAGCGATTAATTAAATTCGTAATTGTTGTTTTACCGGCACCAGTTGATCCTACAAAAGCAATCTTTTGACCAGGCTTAGCATAAAGTGATAATTTTTCAAGGATTCTTTTACCAGGAAGGTATGAAAAATCAACGTTAAAGAATCTAACATCACCCTTAAGGGGAATAAGATTATTATTATCAGACCAATAATAATCTCCATTATCACAAATTAATTTAACATTACCGTCATCTAGCTCAGATACCTCATCCATTAGACTAAAAATACGCTCAGCACCAGCTAAACCATTTAATAAAATATTAGCTTGATTAGTAAATTGATTAATAGGCATTGTACCCTGTCTAACTAAAACAAGGAAGGCCGAAATACTTCCTAAAGAAATACTTACAATAGGAATATAACCAAGAGCAATTAATCCTCCTACAATCGCTACAACGGCATAGTTAATGTATCCAATTGATACGACCATAGGAATTAAAGAAAATGAATAGTGCATAGCCTGATATGATGATTTTCTAAATTCATCACTTCTTTTTTCAAATTCTGCCATATTTTCATCCTCGTGATTGAAAACCTGTACAACCCTTTGGCCTGTAATCATTTCCTCAACAAAGCCGTTTACCTTAGCCATTACCTTACTAGATTTAGCATAGGCAGCCTTACTTCTTTTAGATGCATATATTAAATAAGAAAACATAATAGTATAAAAGACAAGACAAACTAAGGATAAAAGCCAGTTTAGAATAAAGATAATAACCAGTAAACCAACAATATGAATGAAATTAGAAATTAAGAGGGCAAATGCGTTATTAATTGCCTCAGATACCGAATCAATATCATTAACATATAATGACATTATCTCACCGTGCGTTCTTCTATCAAAATATGAAAGCGGTAGGCTTTCCATTTTAGAAAACATATCCGTTCTCATTTCAAGAATTACTCTTTGAGCTAACCTAGCCATAATTTGCGAATAGCCTAAGGTTGAAAATACTCCTACAGTGTAAATTGAGGCCTCAAGAATAATCATCTTATATAAATTAGGGAAGCCCTCAGCTGTTGTATAATTATCAATTATAGGCTGAAACATATAGGTACCAAGTAAATTAGCACCACTAGATAGAATAACAAGGATTCCAACTAAAAGCATTAAAAGCTTATGACGCCCTAAATAGGAAATGAAACGCTTAAGGGTAACCTTTAAATTAACAGGTCTTTTCCTAGCTTGCATGAATGCCATTTGAAACACCTCCTAATTGAGTATCACAAAGCTCTTTATAAATTTGTGATTCATTATAAAGGCTCTTATGAGGACCTCTAGCCACAATTTGACCATCATCTAAAATAATTATTTCATCGGCGTCCATAACTGAGCTTACACGCTGACCAATAATAATATTAGTTACATTCTTAATTGATCTAATGTGCTTTAAAATACTTCTTTCCGTTTCCATATCACAGGCACTTGTTGAATCATCAAAAATAATAATTTTAGGATGCTTTAGAAGCGCTCTTGCGATACAAAGACGCTGACGCTGTCCGCCTGAAACATTGACCCCACCCTGTCCTAAATCATAATCAAGACCACCAGGAAGAGCATACACAAAATCATAGGCACAGGCCATTTTTAAAGCCCCATTAATTTCCTCGTCGCTAGCATTCTTTTTTCCCCACTTAAGGTTATCCCTTACTGTACCAGTAAATAAAACATTATTTTGAAGGACAATCGCGATGCTATCACGTAAATTGCTTAAATTATAATTTTTAACATTAATGTTATCAATTAAAACCTCGCCATCTGTTACATCATATAATCTTAAAATTAAGGATACTAGCGTGGTCTTTGAACTACCAGTACCTCCCATAATACCAATGCTTTTACCTTGCTTAATGGCTAAATTAATATTTTTAAGGGCACATTCTTCCCCCTCAGACTTATATTTAAATGATACATTTTTAAATTCAATATCACCATTTTTAACCTGCTCATCACCAAGTGCTCTAATTAAAGGCTTTTCATCTAAAACCTCAGCAATACGTGAGGCTGATGCAAATGACCTATTCATTAAAATAAAGACATTTGATAGCATCATAATGGAATTAACAACCTGAAGAATATAGGAAAGTAAAGCTGAAAGTGTTCCTACCTCAAGGCTATTATTATGAACCATTTTAGTTCCAAGTGAAAGTAAAATTATAGTTACAGCATACATTATAAGCTGAAATGAGGGCTGGCTTAGCGCAGAAATCTTAATGGTGTTAGTTGTTGTATTACAAACATTTTGATTGGAAGCGTCAAACTTCTCCTTTTCATAATCCTCTCTAACATAGCTTTTAACGGTTCTTATAGCTGTTACATTTTCCCTTACAACTAAATTTAAATTATCAATATCAGATTGAAGCGCTGCATATCTTGGGGCTGTATAGCGAATAATTAAATACATAATAACAGCTAAAATGGGTAGTGCAATACAAAATATCCAAGCTAGATTAGGTGCCATTACAAATGACAAGCCAACACCCATTATAAAGGCCATTGGACCACGAAGTAGCGGTCTTATACTTCCCGATAATGATTGCTGGATAACCTGAATATCGTTTGTTGTACGGGTAATAAGGCTCGATGTTTCAAAATGATCAAGATTAGCAAATGAAAAACCCTGAACGCTTTTATAAACCTCAAGTCTCAAATGATAAATATAGTTACTAATCGCTCTAGCATTAAAAATAAAATACATATGGCAAATAATGAGTGATAGAATCGCACAGCCAATGACAATTCCGCCATACATTAAAATGGCATTCATATTTCCTTGCTCAATACCCTTATTAATAATATCCTTCATCACAAAAGGTATTACAAGCTCAAATGCACATTCAACTACAATTAAAAGCATTGATAAAATTAAATCCTTTTTATCATATTTTAAATAGCTTAAAACTTTCTTTAAATCCTTCATAAAATCCTCAAATAAGTAAATCAAATTTTTTCAAATTGATGTCTAAATGATACATATAATAATCAAAAATAAATTTATATATTCTTTGGCAATCAAATTTTAAATCATCAATATCCTGTAAAACATTAAAATAATATATTTTCCTTATCTCTTCTATTTCAAAATAAGCCTTCGAATGAAGCTTGCAAAAGGCCTGTCCGGACCTTACATCTAAAAACATAGCCCTTTGATTACAAACCGCACAATGCTCAAGCTCAGGCTTGACTCCAAGTGGCATTAGCATTTTAATTAAAAAAACGGCCGTAAGCATTTTTACGTCCTTACCCGAATCAATTAAATTTAAAACATTAATTAAAAAGTTATATATTCTTGGGTAGGGAAGAGGCCCATTTAAGGCTCTTACTGCCTCAAGCATCATGCTAACGTAGGATAAAGACCTAAGATCCTTTTTAATATTATCATAATGATTAAGGGGGCTAAAATCAATTAAAGATGGAAAATTACTATCCGTAATTTCCATCTCACAATTATTTAATATTTCTGCAAAATTAAAATTTTTGCTATTATATCCCTTAGTACCAAGAGCTCTTATTGAGATAACTCCTTGTTCTGTAAGCATATAGCATATTTTAGAATTTTCCTTATAATCAATGCTCCTTAGTACGATTCCCTTTAGCTTTACGCTCTTCATTTAAAGCTACCTCCTTAGCAAGCTCCTCACGATACTTTAAATAATCCTCGACCTTGCCTGTTTTTTTAAATTTGTCAAAATATTTATTGCCCATAGCTACACCTCGATAATATTATGTGTAAATATGGCAAATTAAAACATTTTAAGCTTAAAAATTATCCTTTTCGTAGCCTAAGGCCTTCAAATAATCTGGTCGATTAGTCCAATCCTTTTTAACCTTTACCCATAGGGTTAAATCAGCCTTTGAGCCTAATAGACGATTAATATCTCTTCTTGCAAGCTCTCTTACCTTCTTAAGCATAGCGCCATCCTTACCGATAACGATTTGCTTTTGAGAATCTCTTTCAACAAAGATAGTTGCGTATATTTCAACACGACCCTCTTCTATTTGCTTCATTGAATCAATAATACATGCAATTGAGTGAGGTACCTCCTCAGATGTAAAATAAAGAAGCTTTTCACGAATAATTTCTGAAACGATAAAGCGCTCAGGGTGGTCAGTAATTACATCATCAGGATAAAACTTTGGTCCCTCTGGTAAAATATTAATTATGCTTTTTAAAAGCTCATCAATATTAACACCCGTTTTAGCCGAAATAGGGAAAATTTCTTCAAACTTCATTTCATTCATATAAGAAAGAATCGCCCTATCAATATCTGATTTATTTTTTAATAAATCAACCTTATTTAATAATAAATAAACAGGCCTTTTTACTTCCTTAAGATGATCAAGAATCATACGATCTCCAGGTCCTAGTGTTTCATTGGCATTAGCCATAAATAAAATAGCATCCTGACCAGCTATAGCATTATAGCTTGATTCATTAAGACGATTACCAAGCTCCGATTTTGGCTTATGAATGCCTGGTGTATCGGTAAAAATAATTTGAGCCTCATCAGTAGTTAAAACACCTAAAATGGTATTTCTCGTTGTTTGAGGCTTATCAGACATAATGGCAATTTTATGTCCAATAACACGATTAAGGAAGGTCGATTTTCCAACATTAGGACGACCTATAATCGCTACAAAGCCTGATTTATAATTAGGCAAGCTCATCAAAGCTGTAAGGAAGTAAATCCCTTACAGTAACCTCCTTTGTAAGTCCTGAGGTATTAGCAAGAATAACTACTAAATCCTTGCTTAAAAGCTCATTCATAACCTGGCGACAAGAACCACATGGTGAAATAGGACCCTCTGTAGCACCTATAACACACATCTTAACAACATCTGTTTTTAAATTGTAGCCTAAATTGTAGGCCGTAAACATTGTACTTCTTTCTGCACACATACAAGAGCCATAGGCTGCATTTTCAATATTACAACCGGTAATATATTTTCCATCCTTCATTAAAAGAGCAGCTCCTACCTTAAACTTTGAATAAGGTGAATAGCTCTTATTCATACCTTCAATTGCTTTTAAAATAATTTCTTCCATAACCTACTTCCTTTCTAGTCCTGCTTGCTTTAAAATTTCGTCTTGCTTAGCAAACATAACCTTTTCATCTGCTTCAGTCATATGGTCATAGCCACATAAATGTAGATAGCCATGAACGGCTAAAAAGCCGACCTCACGCTCTACCGAATGTCCATAATCTGCTGCCTGCTCAATAGCCCTATCGATACAAATAAAAATATCTCCAAGCTCATCCTCTGCAAAATAATTACATTCATCATTATCATTTAAAGCAAAGCTAATAACGTCAGTTACCTTATCTAAATGACGATAATCACGATTAATTTGTCTTATTCTTTCGTTATCCACAAAAATAATATTAAACTCGCGCCTATCATCAACATGATCAAAAATACCTCTAATTAGCTTTTCATAGGCTTCAGTATCCTTATCAATCTCACTCACAAAATTAATTTCCATTGTAACACCTCGGTTATTGTATTATACACTTTTTAATCATAAATTTAAAGTATTTAATCATTCTTATTTAATAAAATAAGGTCATCAATTGAATAATTACCCTTTAAAGCCTTACCGGTAATAAAATCAATCTCATTTCCTCTTAAAAGGTCAAGCTCCGCATGAGAGGATACATTAGATACAATTGTATTAACATTAAGCATTTTTAAAAAGTCCTTAAGCTGCTTAAGCTCAAAGCCTGGAAGCTCATTATATTTAGTCATATAAAAGCTTGCTTGATATTTAATTGCATCCTCAACGCTTGAACAAATTAGCTTAACATATTTCAAATCAAGATTATCCTTCATTCTATCGATATATAAATAGATATTTTTAGGATTAATTTTGAAAAAGCGAAGCTTATCATAGTAAAAATTAATAAAGTCCGTATTTAAGCTTTTACTATGAATAGGAATAGCTAAATTAAAAACGCCACCAATTTTTTCTTTAAAGCTATTAAGCTCCATTAAGGCATGGGATACAATATAGCGGTCTACTAAATTTTCTAATCCTCTTTTTTGAATTATTTCTTCAAAATAAGGCTCATCAGCCTTAATATTTATAAGCTGAAGCCTAGCAAAATAAGCAAATATTCCTTTTGTGCTAAAATCCGCAATTTGATTATAGCTTACCCTAATAAGTCCCTTATCAATAGCCTCAGAAATATGAAGCTCCATTTGAAAATCATAAAAGGCCTTATTTGCAAGCTCTGAATCATAATAGGCTAAATTATTTTTTAGCTCATCACTAGCCTTTAGACCTATTAAGGTATTAGTTAGCATATCAAAAATCTTATCAAGTGAATATTTAGGGCTTTTAAGTAAAATTCTTAATATGGCACCATTAAAATAAAGCTTAACGCGATCATTTAATAAAAAGAGCTCATTAGATAGCCTGTCTAGCATTTTTCCAAATATTTTAATCGTATTTCTCTCATCATTATTAGGAATTATAATAATGAACTTATCACTATCATAATGATAAATTGAGGCTTTAAAATCATTTCGCATTCCATCAAGCTTTAAGCCTATAGCTTTAATTAAATCATTATGAAACCTTAAGCCATAAACGTCATTATATTTCTTAAAGTCCTTCGCATCCATAAGCATAATACTAAATTTCTTCGTTTTATAAAGCTCTGCTAAATCATTTTCAAGCGCCTTAACCGATTTAATATTAACTAAAGAATCACTGAAGGACGCCTTAATTAGCTCATTCTCCTCATTAGCCCGTTTGGTAATATCCTCAATTGAGATAACAGCTATAAGACTTGATTTTAACTCATAGACGTTTATATAGCTTTCCATAAGCCTTTTATCATTTAAGGAATAAATTAAGCTTTTATTTTTGACCTCACCTGAGGCTAAAGCCTCTATTAACCCCTTAAATTCCGCTCTTGATGAGGAGGAAATTAGATCATAAAATTCATCTAGACGAATAATATTAATATTTATATTTAAAATACGAGTCGCTACATCATTTAAATACATGACATTATCAAGCATTTTAATATAGCCAGTACTTTGATTAGAAAGATAAAAATCCTTAAGCCTTTCATCAAGCGTAATATCATCATGATCAATTTGACGCTTAATAAATTCGCTTAGGATATATGCAAATGTCTTTAAAAGCTCATAATCAATATTTTGAAGCTCCTCCCTAAAGAAAAAGGCAATCGCACCTAAGGGACGTGAGCCTAAAAAAGGAAAGACAATTTTCAAAGAATAGATTGATTCCTTTAGGGTTATGATATCAAAATCGACTTCCGTTGAAAAATATTCATCAAAGCTATGATAGGATTTATAAAGCATTGAATCCTTTATACTAGCTTCATTTTTGAATGACTTATCGTATAATCTACCATCCTTAAACTGATATCCTAAAAGGCCCTCCTGCTTTTTATAAATTATTTGGGCCTCCGCAAATTTAACCTGCTTGTTAATTTCTATTAAAGCCTTTCTAATTGGCTCTCTTTGGCTTTTGCTTATTTCATTTAAGGCTAAAATTGATGCGTTTAATATTTTATAATAGCCTGAGGCATAGGTATTTAGGGTTACATCAATATGAGGCTTAAGCTCTGCTTTGGCTAGAACAGATTCCTTTTCTCCTTCCTTTTGGGCTTCCTTTTTTTCACTCTTAGAAGACTCTACTTCATCTTTTTTACTATTTTCCTCAAATTGGCTTATAATATCAAGCTTCTTTTGAATTTGTTTAGAAGCTGGCTTTTTTTCATTTAAAGGAGCTTCTTCCTCATTATTTGTCTTTTGAAGCTCTTCTTCAATAAGCTCAATCGAATAATTATTATTTACGCGCTTATAAAGCTAAGGGGTCGTTTCTAAATAAGAAATTCTAAATTTCTTTTGCGCTCTTAGGGCAATTTCTTGGAAATTTGAATCAACAATAGAGGCCTTTCTAAGCTCATTTTGGGCCATAAAATATTTAATACAAATATTGGCATAATAGGTTTTTTCATTATCCGTCAAATTTTCCTCAAGCTTTTTAACTGCAAAGCTATAGGCATCGATGATATTATTTTCTAAAAGAAATTGGCATTTATAATAATCAATTTTTGCAAGCTTTTCATCATTATGTGTCTTAAGATAAAAGTCCTTAACCTTTTGATAATATTTATCAAAATCGGCTTTATTATTTTCATTAAATGAAAATTCAATTAATCTTTCATAAATTTCAAGTAGATCATTTTCATTAATATTTTCCTCAAGATAAATAAGAATTTGTCTTTTTTCATTTAAAATATCGCCAACAAAGCGATAATATTCAATCATATCCCTAATATATTTATCATGGTCAATTAAAAGTAAATGCTCCTCCTTAATTTTAATATATTTTAATGCATTTTGGGAATCATTTAGCTCATAATAAATATCCTTAAGGATATCACAAAGAGTAATTACCTCTTCATTTTTAAGCATCCATAGCTTTCGTTCAAGAGGAAGGAGAATTTTTAAAGCCTCATCATCATTTTTAAGTGAATGGAGGATGGAAGCCTTATAGCAAACTGCCATATAATATTCATTTGAATCAACAGCAAGCTTTTGAATATATTTATCAATTTTCTTTACTGTATCCTTTGATGCATCAAGTCTTTTTAAGGCTTCAAAATCCATTTATTTCACCTTCATTCAAAATCGTTTTTTAAAATAGGTACTCCCTTTTCAATTAAAATATAGCTACCATTTTTTAATGATCCTGGATTTAAAAGATAATGATCATTAATCTCTTCTAAAAGGGGAGAATGGCTATGTCCAAATAAAATATATTTACAATCAAGCTCAAGGCCACGATAATATATATTATCATAGCGTAACTTTACATTATATAAATGTCCATGCGTAAGAAGCATTTTTCCATAGATTGAATCAAGAACGATTTCATCCTTACCCTCAAAATCACAATTTCCTTTTACTACAATCGCATTCATCTTTTTTAGGAGGGCAAGATCTCCTTGCGCATCTCCTAAATGAATGATTTGATATCCAGGGTATCTTAAAAATAAATCTAAAAGCTTTGATCCAATGCTATGAGTATCAGATATTACGAGATAATTCATTTAAATATACACCTAATCCTTCTGTAGCGATATGTCGATGAGAAATCTTATTTTTTTCATCCATCGAAAGCTCAGCCATTGTTTTATTTAAGCTTGAAATATAAAAATAAGGATCATATCCAAAGCCATTAGAGCCTCTTGCTTCCTCAATTATTTCTCCCCAAATTTGTCCATTAAAATAATGAGCACTACCATCATAGTAGCAAATAGCACATTCATAGTAGGCTCTTCTATCTGTCTTACCTGCCATTTTCTTAATCAAAAGCGCATTATTTTTCTTATCATCACATTCTTCTCCTGCAAAGCGATGTGAATAAATACCGGGTGCTCCATCAAGGGCAGGTACACATAAGCCAGAATCATCGGCAATTGTCGGAATATGATATAAATTATAGATTGTTTGAGCCTTAATTAAAGCATTTTCGTTAAATGACGATCCTGTTTCTTCAATTTCGGCGTTAAAGCCAATATCCTTAAGTGACAGAATTTCTACATCATTAAGCATTCCTTTAATTTCTGCAATTTTATTTTTATTACTAGATGCCATAATTAATTTCATAAAATCAACCTCTATTTCGTATTTATTTTAACACAAATTAGGATTCGTTTAAAGTATAAAGCGAACCATTTAAATTAAGCTTTATTAAATTAAAAAGATAATTGAATTCATCATTTTCAAGGTCGACACTAACCTCATAATTTGAAACATGTAATTCAATATCACTTTTCTTTTCAATATAGCTTATTATATTAGTATCATTAATTATTAAATAGTCAATTTTAATATAATCATCCTCAAGCAAATAAAGTCTTCTTCTTTTGCCGTTTATATCAACTAAATGATACAAATCCTGCTCCATATTAAAAATACTTTCATCAGTATAAAGAATGTCAAAATTATTCGCAATTATTCTTAAATTAATAAAGCCTTGGGTTAGATATGATTCATAAAGGAGTCTAAAAAAGCCTTCATTTATTATATTAAGGTTTGTAAAAAGTGTTAAAGACTTATCATCAATCTCATAAGCATTTAGCTTTGTTGAGGCCAAGGCATAGGTATTGCTTCCAAATGGAAGGGCATTTTGCTTAAGGGTATAGTATAAAAAAACATCCTCAATCGGATTAGAGGCCTCTAAATATTTTCCTTTAATGGTGCCATTAAAATCAAAGAAAACAATCTCTTCATTGTAATTTGACATTTGCGCATCAATTTCATTTTTTTGCCAGTAAAGACAAAAGATAGCTGTAATACCTAAAAATAGAATGAAATAATAAAATAAAAGCTTTTTCATTTTTATCACCA
>URFB01000021.1 GCA_900547045.1 uncultured Mollicutes bacterium | reverse complement strand
GTAATAATCAACAAATAATTAGTGTTGATGATAATACTACCATTTTAAAATGTGATATGCAAAATTTAGCAAGTATCGTTTCCTTCGTTCTTGGCTTTGGGTCAAAGGCTGAGGTTTTAGAGCCCTTAGAGCTAAAGGAAGCTCTAAGAAATGAGCTTAAAAGGATGGTGGAAATGAATAAAGAGTAATATGAAAACATTTTTTTTTGATTTTAATGGTACAATAATTAATGATGTCGATTTATGCTACAGCATTTTAAATCAAATGCTAGCTTCAAATGGACTATCTACAATTACAAAGGAAAGGTATAAGGATATTTTTACCTTCCCAATTAAAAAATATTATGAGGCAGCCGGCTTTGATTTTTCTAAAAAATCATTTGAGGATTTATCTGATGACTTTATCAAGCTTTATCAGCAGGCATCCTTAAGCTGTCCTTTATATGACAATGTTGAAAAGGCTTTAAGCATACTTAAGTTAAAGGGATACCGCTTAGTTTGCTTAAGTGCTTCACAAATCGATAATTTGAAGGAGCAGCTTTATCATTTTAAAATTGATAAATATTTTGATGCTATCTTAGGTATTTCCGATATTTATGCAAGAAGTAAGGTTGATATCGGTCGTGCCTATATGAAGGATAATAATATCGAGCAATCAGAAGCCATTATGATTGGGGATACCCTTCACGATAAAGAGGTATGTGATTCAATGGGAATAAAATGTGTTTTATTTGATGGAGGTCATCAAAGCCATCAAATTCTTGAGCAGGCGGGAGTAAGAATTGTCTCATCTTACAATGAATTTATTAAATATATAGGAGGATATTATGAATAATATAATTTTTGAAGATTTTAGTGATTTTAAGCCAAGTGAGTTTCCCTATGATCATGAGCATAGTGCTTTAGGAGAATATCATCACGTTGAGCCTGATGGCTATTGTGGAAATTTTTATGACCCCATTAGCCTTCATCAGTGGCGAGGATTAGGTGGTTCGTGGCTTATAACAGAAGCCTTTGGTAAATACTATTTAGAACAAAACCGTGGTGATTTCGCAACGGGACATTTTTCGGATGTAAGTGCTATTTTAGTTCATAAAACGAAGCTATATGCAGGCTACAGTCTAAGCTTTTATATGAGCCTTCTTGAAACTAAAAAACCATGTGGTATCGCATTTAATTATATTCATAATCGTATTTATGACGCGCTTGTATTTGATGGAAACAGCTTAAAGGTATACCATAAGAATCAAGAGTCAGAAAAGCTATATTTTACCACTGATTTTAAAATGGATGCCCTAGACGAACACAAGATTACAATCTTACTTGATGACTCGCTTGTCATCATGGTAGATGATATGAGAGTTTGTAGCCTAAATGTTTCCTTTATTCCCTCTCGTGTAGCTTTTATTGGCAAAAGCCCAGCAAGATATAGAGAGCTTAGCGTGCAAATGAATGATATTGAATATAATCGTCACCTATTAAGCATTGAGAAAGAAGAGAAGGCATTAGAGGAAAAAAGAAAAAAATACGCACCAATTGAGCTAATTAAGAAAATTGATTTAAAGGGCTGTGGTGCTGGTCGTCAGCTTAGATTTGCTTATTTAGATAATAAGCCAGTGATGCTATTTGCTCAGCATCAAAAAAGAATGTATCGAGATGCCTTTGCAAGGCTTTCTTGTCTAACAGCTTTTGATATGGATGGCAATATTCTTTGGCAGGTTGGTAAGCCTAACAAGGAGGAAAATGGTCCGATTAGCTGTGATTTACCATTCCAAATTTCAGATATTAATAACGATGGTGAGCTTGAGGTTATTTTCGCAATGGATTTCCATGTTTATATTGTATCCCTTCGTGATGGTAAAATTCTAAGCCAAATGAAAACCCCTTATGTTAAGGGTGATGAGCTTGTGGGCGATTATCCTTATGATTATTTAAACCCAGATGGCATGAGGGTAGCTGATTTTGAAGGACTAGGCTATAAGGGTGATTTTATCCTTAAGGATCGATATAAAAACGTATGGGCTTATCGCGCATCTGATTTTAAGCTTTTATGGCGCTATAATCATAAAAACACCGGACATTTCCCTTATATTTATGACTTTGACATGGATGGCCGTGATGAAATGTTTGTTGGCTATGATATGGTAAAGGATGGAAAAATTCTTTGGAGCCTACCAATTAATTCTGACCATACCGATGAAATTATTTATGCCGCAACAAAGGAAAACGGTACTAAGCATTTATACCTTGCATCAGGTAATGAGGGCTTTAATATTGTAAATAGTGATGGCACCTTTTATAAAACGAATACAGTAGGACATGCTCAAAGAATAAGCGTGGCTCCATATCGTGGTTTAAATGAGCTTGATTGCGCTGTTACAAGCTTCTGGGGTGCTGATATGCTTGTCTACTTATTTGATGGGGATGGTAATCTTTTATGTCAAAGAGAAATGCAGGGTAATGGTAATTTAGTTTCTCCTGTAATGTATGATGGTAATAATGTTTTAATTTTAACAAACACCTCAAGCGTTGGAGGCTTACTTGATGGAAGCCTTGATACAGTTGTTAGCTTTCCAGATGATGGACACCCAACCCTTGCAACAGAGGTAATTGATATTGATCAGGATGGTGTGGATGAAATTTTAACCTTCGACCTTGATTCTCTTTGGATTTATAAGGCATCTAAATATGAAACAGGGGAAGTCTATCCTAAATACCCTGATAATGCTTTTTCTAATTACCGCGGTGAGTATCTATTAAAATATGATTCTAAGGCTAAAAACAAATAAAAATCTATTTTAATATCTTGTAAAAGTATCGTATTTACTTTATAATGGATATATCGTCACTCATGGAGGATACTATGAAAAAAACATTAAAAAAACTTTTAATTGCATTTATTGCGCTACTTGGAGTTGCATCTCTTACAAGCTGTAATCATGCAAATACCTATAATAAATTTCACAACAATAGCTCTAATTTAGCTAAGTCACATGTTCTTAAGGAAGTTTCTGTTTCAGATGTTATTAGCTTACAAAAAAAATTAGCTGCTGGTAAGAATGTAAAGGGATCAAAGACTACTACAGTAACTGAAAATGATAAAACTGTTAGCTATACTTATATTTATATTTTCCTTGGCACTCCAACAAATTCAACAGCTTCAACTGATGCACAAATCTTTGATGAGCAAGCTAAGCAATATGAAATTGATTGTCTATATTGGTTAGATTCTGATTTATCTGATAGTAAGCTTAAAAAATTCACTGATAATGTTAAAATTGCGTCATTTAAGTCAGGAGATACAGCTTTAATTTCTTTTAGAGTAGCTTCTGGTTCAAATGCGGCTTTAGTTTCATTTGATTCAACATCTGTTGTATGCAATAAGAAGGATGGTACTGCTAGTGGTACTGAGCTAACACCTTATCAAATCGCACAAAACTGCTTTAAGAATTTAACTACTGTAATTTCAAAAAATGCTGATAATAAATAATTAACAAAAGGGCTATTAGGCCCTTTTATTATATTATGGCCATAACCAAAATAATAAAAAGAACCAAACAAAATACGAAATAGTTTGACATATAATCACCAATATAGTATATGAGGAAGGAAGAAAATGTGCTAATGACATGGAATGATTTTATTGAAGAAGAAAGCCAAAAGGAATATTTTAAAGAGCTTATGGCTTTTGTTAAGAAGGAATATGCTGGCTATAAATGCCATCCTGATTTTGATGATATTTTTAATGCCTATAGGCTAACTCCTCTTGATAAAGTTAAGGTTGTTATTTTAGGACAGGACCCTTATCACAATGATAATGAGGCACACGGGCTTTCCTTTAGTGTTAAAAATGCTAAAAATCCACCTAGTCTTAAAAATATCTATAAGGAAATGGCATCAGATCTTGGCTGTGAGATTGAAGAGTCAGGCGATTTAAGCTATTTAGCTAAACAGGGTGTTTTTTTACTAAATACTACTCTAACTGTAAGACATAATGAACCCCTATCACATTATGGACATGGCTGGGAGACATTTACTGATAATACAATTAAGCTTTTAAATAGCATAAATAAGCCAATTGTTTTTATATTGTGGGGCAATAACGCTAGAAAAAAGGCTAAAATGCTTGATAATCCCAATCATTTAATAATTGAATCAGCTCACCCATCTCCTCTAGGAGCCTATCATGGCTTTTTTGGTAGTAAGCCCTTTTCTAAGGCTAATGATTTTCTTATAAAAAATAATTTATCCCCAATAAAATGGGTAAATAAAGCCAATAAAAGGGCAAATTTGTTTGATTTTAATTAAAAAAACAAGATTTTTTTCAAGTAAAACGTTTTCATTTGCAAAATATGAAAAAAACTGTTGCATTATGAAAAATATTTGGTATAATTACTAACGTATTCACATTTTATAAGTGAATATTTCCTGTAAAATCTTTTCTTTTTCTTTTTCTTTGCTGATCTGAAAGTGATCAGCATTTTCTTTTTTAAGAATATTTTCTTGCTAAAGGCGTAAGGATGTTATATAATATTAGTGAACAAATATGAGGTGAAACTTATGCTACTTAGTAAGACTATTAAATTTTATCCTGATTGGCTATTTTTAATTATTGTATGCGTTATTATAGCAGTATGTGTTGGATTATACTTCATTGTACCTATTTTAAATCACAAGAAGTATGAGCAACAAAGAGGTGACCTTAAGAAACGTGAGGAAACATTTAAGGCTAATCAAAAGACTCGCGAGGCTGAAGGAAAAAATTAAATTTAAGTGGTTTATACCACTTATTTTTTTTAGGAGTTTTTTATGCTAGATAATATCGAAATTAAAAATATTATTAAAGGAACCTTATCAGATCCTAGAAAGGATTCCTTATATATAAAGGGCTATATTAGACCAGTTGAAATAAAAGGTACAAGCATGATGCAAATTGAGCTTTTTACCAAAACTCAATCATTTGCTCAAAATTATTCCTATGCTGATTTTAAATCTAAGCTTGAGGAGCTAATGCTTCAATACTTCCTCCAGCTAAATTTAATTACAAAGGACTATACTTATAGCTTTAAATATACTAAAAAGAACCATCTTTTAACTAATAGGACCAAAAATAAAGAGCAGGCAAGCTTAGTTGCGGTTGCTCATAATAAGCAAAAGAAGTATATTTTAAATGATGGTAAGGTAATTCCTGCACTGGTAGATTTAGGTGTAATGACCTTTGATGGTAAAATTGTTCCTTCCTATTATGATAAGTATCGTCAAATAAATCGTTTTTTAGAAATAATTGATGATACGATTAAGGATTTTAAGGAAGAAGAAATCAATATCATTGATTTTGGCTGTGGAAAATCCTACTTAACCTTTATTGTTTATTATTATTTAATCAATATTAGAGGCATAAAGGCTAATATTGTAGGTCTTGATTTAAAGACTGATGTAATTAAAAAATGTAATGATATTGCCAAAAGCTATGTCTATGATTCCTTAAGCTTTGAGGTTGGCGATATTTCTCTTTACAAGCCTCACTTTAGGGTGGATTTAATTATTACTCTTCACGCCTGTGATGTAGCAACTGATTTTGCAATGTATCACGCTATTAAGCTTCATTCAAAATATTTACTAAGTGTTCCTTGTTGTCAGCATGAGATAAATAATCAGCTTAAGAAAAATACAAGTTTTTTAGCAGGCTATGGTATTGTTAAGGAAAGATTTAGTGCGCTTTTAACGGATACTATTCGTGCTAAAATATTAGAATATTCTGGCTACAATGTGGATATTTTAGAATTTGTTGATTTTGATGCCTCACCTAAAAATTTACTGGTAAGAGCTAAGCTTACAGGTAAATCAAATCCTAATTCCTTAAAAGAGGTTCAAGCTATTTTAAATGAATATAAAATAGAACAAACCCTATATAATCTTTTATTTAAGTCTCCTAATAATTAGGAGCCTTTTTAATTTTAAAGACTTATTTTAATTTGGGACTAATTAACCATATCCTGCATAAAATATATTGAGGTGCTATAATGTGTGGAATATATGGTCAATTTGGCTCATTTAGAATAAATGATGCCTTAAATTTCTTAAAAAAATTAGAATATCGAGGATATGATTCCTATGGTATTGGATATGATAATAACCTTATATATAAAAGGGTAGGAAGAATTAAAGCATTAGATGAAGAGGAAAACAAATTAATTACTAGGGCGATTTGTCATACAAGATGGGCAACTAATGGGGCTGTAAGTGAGATAAATGCTCATCCTCAGTCATCTAGTAATGGGGATATTTTAATGGTTCATAATGGAATTTTAGAAAATGAAGCTTTAATTAAGGAGACCTATTTTAAAAATCATCAATTTGTATCAGATACTGATACAGAGGTAATTGCTGAGCTTTTAAGCTTATTTATTAGAAGCTATTCTCCCTTTGAGGCAATAAAAAAGGTGATGGAAGTAATAAAGGGATCATATGCTATTTTATTTATGATTAAAAATGATAAAAGCATTTATTTTATGAAAAATAAATCATCCTTGCTTATAGGCTATAATGATAAGGATTATTATCTTGCATCAGATATTTATGCTTTTCCTAATAATACAAAATATTATAAGCACATTAGTGATATGTCATATGGCTCTATTGGGCCGAAAATTTATTTATCAGATGAATCAGCCTTTCTTCCCTATAGCTTTAGCTTTAATGAGACAAATGATCAAATCATGCTAGAAGAAATTGAAGAGGAGGAGCAGTTAGCCTTAAACATTTATAAGTATTTTAAGGCTAGTGATAAATTGCTTAAGTTTATTGATGAGGCTAGTGAATTTGTTCTTATTGGAAGTGGTTCATCCTTTTACGCCTCTGAATATATAGCTAAAATGATTGAGGAGCTTCTTAATAAAAGAGCTAGAGCCTTTTTACCGACTGAATTTAGCTTTAATAATATATATAAGGATGCAAGCTTTATCTTTGTTTCTCAAAGTGGAGAAACAGCTGATGTATTACAAGCAATTGAAAAAATAAAGCCTAAAAGAGCTATGCTTGTGACAAACAGGTTAAGCTCACAAATGGCCTTGCATATTCCTTTAGTGCTTGATATAGAAGCGGGACGTGAAATCGCCGTAGCTTCAACTAAAAGCTTTAACCAATCTGTTTTAGTCTTTTATGCTTTAATTATGCAATTTAAGCAAGAAAGCTATGATGAGATTTTTGGCTATATTAAGAATTTGGAGGAAATAAAAAAAAGCTTTGATAAAAAGATATCAAAGCAGTTAGCAAGAATGAATAATGTTTTTTATTTAGGTCATGGCTATGACTTTATAATTAGTAAGGAAGGATCCTTAAAGCTTAAGGAAATTGCCTATATCCCTACGGAGGGCTATTCAACCTCAGAGCTTAAGCACGGGTCCTTAGCATTAATTTCTAATAAAAGCGCGGTGATTGCCTTATCATCTGGAAATAGCTTTTTAGTTTCCTGCTTAAATGAGGCTAAGGCAAGAGGTGGGAATATCTTTTTTTTAGAAAATAAATACTACCTTAAAACCCTAGGAGCCTTAAGCCTTGCAAGATATGTCCAGCTTATTGCCTATTATACGGCTAGTGAGCTTGGTAATGATCCGGATCATCCTAGAAATTTAGCTAAAAGTGTTACTGTGATTTAAAGGTCAGCATTGGTACAATTGAAAATAGGCTAGCACATAGTAAAAGAAGAATTAAAATATACCAATGAAATGAAATGCTTGAAATAGCAATTAATAAAAGATAAATTAAGCTACTTGATAGTATAGAAGAGCATAAAATCAAAAGAATTCCAAGTAATCGCACCTTATCACCAATAATTAGTATGCGCAAAATATTTAAAAAAATACAAAAAAAGGTCACAAATTAAATTGTGACCTTATGCTCAAGACGAAGCTTGTCCGCAATCATAGCGATAAATTCACTATTAGTAGGCTTTGATTTATTATAACTTACTGTATATGAAAAAATGCTAGCGATTGTATCGACATTTCCTCTCCCCCAAGCAACCTCAATTGAATGCCTAATGGCACGCTCAACTCTAGATGAGGTTGTATTAAATTTCTTGGCAATGATAGGATATAAAACCTTAGTAATAGCACCTAAGACATTAATATCATTGTAAACCATTGTAATGGCTTCACGTAAATAAAGGTAGCCCTTAATATGTGCGGGAACGCCAATTTCATGTAAAATGTTTGTTATTTCCTCATTTAAATCCGTTTCCTTTTCAGATGAAGCTGTGCCTATACTATTTTTCTTAGGCAATTCCTTAAATAAATTATTGATTGTTTCTAGTAAATTTTGCATATCAATTGGCTTGATAATGAAATAATCGGCGCCAAGTGCAGATGCTCTAACAAGAAGTGATTCATTATTAAATGATGAAAGCATAATAATCTTTTTAGGACGAAGATACTTATCCTTTTTGTTTGCAAGATCCTCAAGAACCTTGAAGCCATCTACCTCAGGCATTACAATATCAAGCATTAATAAATCTACTTGATTTGATTCAAGAAAGCTTAGAAGTGTTTTTCCTGAATTAAAAGTTTTTACTACTTCATAGCCGGCTTGCATTTTCAAGCATTCACTGACAATTAATGTTGTTTGACTTGAATCATCGGCGATAACAACCCTTATCATGTACATTCCTCCTCAATAAAAAATTTGTACTGACTATATAATAATTTTTTATTTTAATAATTACAAGAAAAAACGAAAAAAAGTTTGAGAAGATTAAAAATTAATTTAATAATCGACAAAAGATATTGTAAAAATTATCTTATAAAAACATCAATTATTCTTAAAAGGTCAAATTGTGTCGTTTTTTAGGGCTTAGTGATTGAAGAAAAATAATAAAGTGCTATAATCGCTTTGGTGATTTTTATGGCTTCAAATGAATTACTTAATAAAACTCATCCCCTAAAGGCTATGCTAGCCTTAACATTGCCGTCGATGCTAGCGCAATTTGTAAATATCTTTTATGGGGTTGTGGATAAATTATTTATCGCTAATATGCAAAGCGAATCGGGCTTAGCTCTTGCTGGAGTAGGAATATGTGCACCTATTACAACCCTTATAACATCGTTTACGTATTTAATATGTCAGGGTGCATCACCTTTGTTTGCAACAAGGCTTGGTCAAAAGGATTATAAGGATGCTCAAAAAATAATGGCTAATAGCTTTTTATTACTAGTCATTATTACATTAATACTTATGATTATATTTTTAGTATTTAAAGCGCCCCTTCTTTATGCCTTTGGTGCAACTGAAAATAATTATCAATATGCAAGTGACTATATTACAATTTATGTACTAGGAACCTTTTTTTGCTTACTAAGCCTTGGTCTTAATAGCTTTATTACCTGCCAGGGTAAAAGCACAAGAGCTATGCTTACAGTAATAATTGGTGCGCTATCTAATATTTTACTTGATTATATTTTTATTTTCCCCCTTCATATGGGAGTTAAGGGTGCAGCGCTTGCGACTATCATTTCTCAGGCTATTTCTGCCTTATTTGCTTTTTCCTTTTTAATATCTAATAAAAGTGTTGTAAAAATGACCTTCAATGGATATTCTTTAGCTTATATGAAAAAAATAATGGTTATTGGCTTTTGTCCCTTCATTATTACTTTTACTGATAGTGTTATTTTAATTGTAATGAAAAAAATGGTTTCTATTTATTCATCAGCTAACGCCGATTTATATTTAACAATCAATTCTATTTTATTAAGCTTCTTTACCTTAATATCAATGCCTTTTTCAGGAATTACCTTAGGTGGTCAGCCATTTTTAAGCTATAACTATGGAGCATCTAATCCTAAAAGGGTTAAGCAGGGCTTTTTATATGAACTTATGATTTGCTATATTTACGCTGTTATTATGTTTATTGTTTCAATGTTCTTTTCAAAATATTTTATTAAATTATTTATTTTAACAGAAGCAAAGGAAACACAAGTAGAAATTTTAAGACTTGCACCTAATATTATTCGCTGGTATTGCTTCGGAGTAATATTATTACCCCTTCAGTGGTGCTGTGTAGATTCAATTGTAGGTTTAGGTCACGCAAGCAGGGCAATTGTCTTTTCTTTAATAAGGAAGGGTCTTACAATTATCTTTACCATTGCTTTTCCTATTTTTATTGGTACAAAGGGCTGCTATTTAGCAGAATCAGTATCGGATATAATTTCATCAACAATAACGGCAGGCGGTTTTATGCTAATTTTCCCTAAATTATTAAAAATAAAGGTTAAGCAAAGTGCTTAACCCTTCATTACTTTTTCAAGTGTATATTTATTTAAATCATTTGAATCTAAGACCTTGACAAAAGAAGCAAGGTCTTTTTCATTTAATGTCTCATATATACTTAATCTACATGTTTCTTTTCTTGATTCCTGCCAATAATGATAGCCCTCAGGCTTAATATGAGAAGAAGCCTGACAGCTTATGAAGCAGGCCTGACCGTAATCACGCCAAGGACGGCCTAGATAAACTCGATTCTTGATTTCATCAGAACCAGTTAGCCTACATTTATAAAATACAAAGCCATAGCTATATTCCTTAGGATGAGATGGGGCACAAATATAGCCTTTGCCAATTGAATGAATTTCACTTTCATTGAAGTAGCAGATGCCACAGCCAAAAATAAAATCAACATCTCCCTCGATATAGCAATGATCATATAGTTGATGAGATTTTGCCTGACTTAATTCGTCAAGTGGAAGTAAATCCTTATATCTTATGGTTAAATCATAAGGAATAGGACCAGCAAGAATTGTATCCTGAGCGCCAATAATATTACAAGCAATAGCCTTGAAGGAATCGCCAATAACATGTAAGGCAACTGCTTGTCCATAGGTTCTATTTGGTACTGATAAATTTTTAATGGTAAGATTCTTTAAAGTAACATTTGAAGCCTCAACCATTAGAGTATAGGTTCTAACTGTAAGAAGCTCCTTATTATCCTTAGCTATTTTATTATAATAGTCCTTATATTCAATTGAAGAATTATGACCAATAATGGTTAAATTGGGAATAGTAATTTTAATTTTTTCATAATATACCCTAGAAGCTAGATGAACAATATCGCCATCGTGACAATTTTTTAAAATTTCATTCAAGCTTTGCTCATTATTTAAATAAAATTCCATAGTAAAATACACCTCATTTTGTCTAAATACTAGCACATATATACTAAAAATGTTGGAAAAAATAACTCAAATTTTAAAAAATATTAAAATTATCATTTTTTAGATATTTTTTTATTTGAAATAATGACATTAAACCTCAAATATTAATAAATTGAAAAAGAATAGCTTAAGTATCTTAAAAAAGTGTAAAAAAAGCGTTTACAAAAATTATGAAAAAGTTTTCATTAAGTAGTTGACTAGCGTTTTCATAAGTGTTAAAATAGGAAATGTATAAAAAGCAACGTGGCTTTTTTCCGTTTAGAATTAATGTGTGGATTATTTGAAAATGTGTAAATGTTTGTTTGCTTTTTATGTATTTAATAGTGATATTATGAGAATGGCGTTAGGCCAAAAGGAAGGACAGCTGTAAGGATGAAACTGAAGACATATCGTATAGTTGATTTAATTATGATATCAGCATTAGCTTTTGGTATTGAATTATTAACTACATTATGTGTTAATATGTTTATTCCGAATATACGACCTTTTCCTGTCTTGGGAATGCTTATGGCATTAGTTGCAATAACAAGATGGGGTTGGATTGGTATCATTGTTATTCCTATTAATACTTTAGCAAATTTTATTATGGGTAGATTTGCAATTCCGGCTAT
>URFB01000020.1 GCA_900547045.1 uncultured Mollicutes bacterium | reverse complement strand
GGATATCTTCGGATATCCTTTTTTTATTTTTCAGATACTGATTCTAAGCTTAGCTTATAATTATTTCCAAGATCTGACTTTACAATAGCAGCTATGCTTATAAAATCCTCCACTGTTAGCTCATCATCTATAATTAAAACTGAAACATTTTTATCCTCAATTATAACAAGTGAATCCTCAAAGCCAAGGTCACAAATAGAATCCTCTAAATTAGTTTCTGTATATTTTAAATAATATAGATCATTAATTTGATTAACCTTAGCCTCTACTTCTTCATTTGTTAAATTTCCACTTGCAATTTCTTCCTCAAGCTTATCAATCATTGCACTTCTTATATCTAAAACTTCTAATCTTTTACTAGCAAAGCTAGTTAAAACTGTTTGCTCACCTGAACCAGATACATTGCTTGTTTCATCAGTTGTGTTTGTTTTCTTAATATAGAATACAGATAACACAACCACCATCGCTAGCAAAAAAATTGGTAATATACTTTTCTTTAACATTAATAAAGCCTCCTAATTTCACTACTAAAATGTATGATAGGAGGCTTTTTATTATGTATTAAATTTAAGATAATTTTAATTTTATCCAATAATCATTTAAAATGACTGTCATTTGAGGATTATAGCGATATATTTCATCATATCCCTTGTTGTAATTTACAATGTAATAATCCTTATAATCAGCAAATTCCTCACCAGGCATTACTAGCTCATCATATACGGAAGCAATAGGCGATGAATATCCTACATAAATCGAATTTGCCTTGGCATTTTCAGGCCTTAGCATAAATGATATAAACTTATATGCTAAATCCTCATTTTTAGCTGAGCTTGGTATAACCATTCCATCACAGAAAAAATTTGAACCACATTCAGGAACATAAAAATCAAGATCCACATCATCATTTTCTTCCATCATGGAATAAATAGCATCTCCTGAATACATTAGGGAAATAGCATATTTACCATCAGGCATTTCAGATAATAGCTCATCTGTTTTAAAGGCACAGTTTACTGTTTTTCTTATTTGTTTAATCCAGTTGAAAGCTTCTTCTGTTTCTTCAAGTGAGCTTAAATTCATTGAATAGCCAAGCTCCTTATAGGCAGCCATAAAGCCATCCCGAGATGAATCATAGTAAGCAACCTGTCCTTCATATTTTTTATTATGAAGAATTTCATAGCCATCTAAAACATCTTCCTCATCTACCTTATTCTTGTCATAGCAAATACCAACCTTACCAAAGAAATAAGGTACTGAATAGGATAAAAAATCAAAACCATTTTCTTCTTCCTTTAAATCAGCTAAAATTCCCTTTAAGGAATCTACAATTATATTTTGATTAAAGCTGTCAACCCTTGACCAATCAATCGGCTCAATCATATTATTAACGCTTGCCTGCTCAACTGCATAATCAGAAAGGACAACTAAATCGTAGGAATCTGATTGCATCTTGGTAATAGCTGTTTCATTAGAATCAAATGTAGTATAATTTACACTTACATTATATTCCTTTTCAAATTCATCAATTAAATCTAAATCTAAATATTCACCAACATTATAGATATTTAAGGAACTACCTGAAGAGCCCTGACAGGAATTTAGAATAAAAACCATCAAAGCACCTAATAATAAAATACTAATTTTTTTCATTCTTTTCTCTCCTTCCATCTCTTATCTTATCAACAACAATTTTAATTACAATAATAAGCATAATTATCGTTGATAGGGCATTGATTGTAGGATTGATTTTTTTAGCCTCAGTATATAAATAGGTTGATATATTAAGCTTAGAGCCTCCGGTAAAATATGAAATAACGAAATCATCAAAGCTCATTGTAAAGACAATCGCACCAGCTGCGAAAATAGTGCCCTTAATTTGAGGAATAATAGCGGTTCTAATCGCCTTAAGAGGCTTAGCTCCTAAATCTAGGGCAGCCTCTAGAATATTAGCATCTAATGCCTTAACCTTAGGATAAACAGTTACAACAACATATGGTGTACAAAAGGAAATATGAGCAATTAGCATTGTAATATAGCCCTTTTCTACTCTTAGTGAAACAAAAAGCAAAAGTAAACCAATAGCCGTAACGATATCAGGATTCATAATTGGTAAATTATTACCCTGAAGGATTAAATTTCTAATTTTCTTCCTTTGCTTAGTCAAGCATATAGCTGCGATTGTACCAATAACAATTGAAATAATAGTTGATAATACCGCAATAATAAGGGTATTTAAAATAATTTGCAATACACGAGTATCAGTAAATAGCTCCTTATACCAGCCAAATGTAAAACCACCCCAGTGAGTAACACTTCTGGCATCATTGAAGGAGAATACAACAATACTTACTAAAGGAGCGTAATAGATAACGAAAAAAACAATAATTAAAATTTTAGAATAAAATCTTGCTTTACTTGTTTTCATATTCTTCCTCCTTATTCAATTTTGACATTAAAAGCATAATTGCTAAAATAATTATTAGCATAATTAAGCTTATAGCACTACCAAATGACCATCTAGAGTTAGTAATAAACTCGGTCTCAATTAGGTTACCAATCAAGAAATAACGACCTTCACCTAAATATTTAGTGATAGTTATTGTTGTTGCACAAGATAGGAAGGTTATAGTTACACCTGATAATACACCTGGAAGTGAAAGGGGTAAAATAACTCTTCTTAAGGTTTGATAATTCTTAGCGCCAAGGTCTGTTGAAGCCTCAATTAAACGAGGATCAAGCTTTTCAAGTGATGTATAAATTGGAAGAATCATATATGGAATATAGTTATAAACCATACCAAAAATAACAGAAAAATCATTTCCAATTATAACATTTACATTTGGATTAAAAAGTTTTACAAGCTTTAATAATGGTCCATCTAAAAGCTGCTTAATTGCAAGAGTTCTAAGAAGCATATTTATCCACATAGGTGCGGTAACTAAAAGAACTAAAATAGCCTGGGTTTGAGGCTTTCTTTTAGCAATAAAATACGCAATGGGATAGCATACAATTACACAAATAATGGTTGCAAGTAAAGCTAAATATAAGCTTTTTAAAATACATTTAATATAAAGCCCGGTTTCAAAGAAGTGCTTATAATTATCAAATGTAAAGGAATAAATTGGTAGCTCCGCTGTTTTATCTACTAATGAATAGATTACAATAAAAAGCATTGGTAGGAGAATAAATACAATTAATATAAATAAATACGGAACCATGAAGGGCGTATAGCCAATTTTCTTCTTTTTCAAGACTACCACTCCATTTTTTCCATTATATGAATATCATCTGGAGTAAAAATTAAGCCTACCTCTTCATTTACACCATGAAAATCGGTTGTATGAATTAAAAAATCACGTTTTTCGGTTTGAACGTGAATCTCATAATGAACGCCCTTAAATATTTCAGATATAACAACACCATTAAAGAATCCTTCGTCCTTTTTTACAATGTCAATATCCTCAGGTCTGATGACAATGTCAACATTTTCATTATCCTTAAAGCCCTTATCAACACAAACAAATTCCTGACCATCAAAGCTACAAAGTAAATCCTTAATCATAATACCATCAATAATATTAGATTTACCAATAAAATTAGCTACAAAGCGATTAGCTGGTTCGTTATAAACATCAATTGGTGTACCAACCTGTTGGATTTCACCATTGTTCATTACAACAACCTTATCAGACATTGTAAGAGCTTCCTCCTGATCGTGAGTAACGAAAATAAAGGTTATACCTAAATTTCTTTGAATCTTCTTAAGCTCGTATTCCATTTCCTGTCTAAGTTTTAAATCTAGCGCTCCTAATGATTCATCAAGAAGCAATACCTTGGGCTCATTTACAAGCGCTCTTGCAATAGCAACACGCTGCTGCTGACCACCTGATAGCTTAGAAATATTTCGGTGTTCAAAGCCCTCAAGACCAACGAGGCTGATAAGCTTTAAAACTCGCGTTTTTATTTCCTCTTCAATTTGCTTTTTAGATTTAAATTCTTCCTTATTTTTACCCTTTAAATTATTTTTAAGCCTTTTAAATAATGAAATATGCTCTTTAATTCTTAAGCCATATGCAACATTGTCATATACATTCATATGAGGGAATAGGGCATAATGCTGAAAGACTGTATTGGTAAGCCTTTGATATGGTGGAATATCTAATAAATTTTTAGAATCAAAAAGCACCGTACCAGAGGTTGCATCCTCAAAGCCACCTATTATTCTTAATGTTGTTGTTTTACCACAGCCAGATGGACCGAGTAATGTAACAAATTCGTTTTCGTAAATATCTAAAGAAATTCCCTTCAATACAATATTACCATTAAACTCCTTTGTTAAATCCTTAATCTCAATTAACTTTTTTTTCATTTTGTACCTCCTAACACAGATTTAGATTATTTAGATTATATCAAAATAAAGACTAATTTGCTATATTTTAAATGTAAATAAAAAAAGATTTTTGAACCTTTAAGATTCAAAAAACTTCTTTAATTAATTGAATTTTTTCGCAATCGTAGATACAAGCTTCATATCACACTTGCCAGCAAAATTTGTCTTGAAGTAAACCATTACATTCTTTAGGCTCTTATCCTCAAGCTTTGTAATTTCAGCTTCAATTTCTTCTTCTGACATTAGCTTTGGTAAATACTTTTCAAGTAAGCTCTTTTGATAAGCAATAACAGCAGCTTGTTCATCACGTGAAGCCTTCTTATATGTTTCATATTCCTCATCAAGCTCTTTAATTGTTTTATTAATTAAAGATAGAGTATCAGCATCAGTTAGCTCTTGATTTTTAGCCTTAAGCTCAACTGATTTAAGCATACATTTGTTAATTAAAACAGAATATACACCTCTTGCATTTTGATCATGGGCCTTCATAGCCTCCATGTTAGCCTTTTTTAAATCATCAAATACCATATTATACTCTGCATTAAGCAGATGTTCACCTCTTTCTTATTCTATTATACAACAATAAAAGCAATAATAAAAGTTTAAATTATAGGGCTGCAAGCATATAAATGATTAGGATAATACCTAAAATAATACGGTAAATACCAAATACCTTAAAGTCATGACCCTTAATATATTTTAATAAGAATTTAATTACAACAATTGAAACTAAAAAGGCAACAATACAGCCAACGCCTAAGAAAGCAAGCTGAGCACCTGTAATTGCATTTCCTTCAATAAAGAACTTAATAATTTTTAATAAGGACGCACCAAACATTACAGGGATTGATAAAAAGAATGAAAACTCAGCAGATGTCTCACGATTAAGACCAATTAGCATCGCACCTAAAATAGTAACTCCACTACGAGATGTACCAGGAATTAGGGCAAGGAGCTGTACAAGCCCTATAATAAGGGCAAGCTTCCAGGTGATTTGCTTACAATCAGTAATCTTAAATGTTCTTTTCTTATTAAATATTTCGATCACAATAAATAAAACGCCATATACGATAAGCATAATTGCGACGGTTGTAAAATTGTAAAAATGCTCATTTAGCCAATCATCTAAAAGTAGGCCAATAATAGCTGCAGGAACACAGGCAATTATAACATTAAGCCAAAGCTTCCAGGTATCCTTCTTTTCTTCTGAGGTTTTTGTTTTTGAAAAGGGCCAAAGCTTAGAAAAAAAGCAAAGCACAACGGCGATTATAGCACCAAGTTGAATTACAACTAAGAATAAATCCCAAAATGATTTACCATAAATTCCTTCAACCTTAAGCCATTCATCTAGCAAAATCATATGCCCAGTAGATGAAATTGGAAGCCATTCAGTAATACCTTCTATAATACCATACAATACTGATTTAAGTAAATTTAAAAATGTCGATAGTAGCATTTAAATAACCTTCTCTCTTTTTGCTATAATTATAATTTATTCAATTTAATATTGCAACCTTAAATAAAAAAATGAGAATTATCTTCTCATATATAAATATAATACACTCCCTCTATAAATTAAAATTCTTATTTTTTATATTGATTTTACAATATATTTCAAATCCGTACGAGGCTGTACAGTATGCAAAAAAGAAAAAAAGCCTAGAAATAATCTAGACTTTTTAAACTTCAAATCTGGAGGCCCGGGACGGATTTGAACCCCCGCATCAGGCAGTTGCAGTGCCTTGCCTTACCACTTGGCTACCAGGCCATTTTCGAAGCTCCTTTATTATATCAATATAGAGATTTAATGTCAATGAAAAAATTTAAAAAATATTTTTTTAACAAAAATTAGCACTCTACTGTTGACAGTGCCAATTTTTGTGCTATACTATTAGTGTAGTAAGAAATTGCTACGGAAAGGATGATTTAAATGATGCAAAATGAAAACCTAGAAAATGATGAAAATGTTCTAGAAAAATATGGTCGTGATGTTGTCGAGCTTGCTCGTCAAGGAAAAATCGATCCCGTTATTGGTCGTGATGACGAAATAAGACGTATTATTAAAATTCTTTCAAGAAAAACTAAAAATAATCCCGTTTTGATAGGTGAACCCGGTGTAGGTAAAACTGCAATTATCGAGGGACTTGCAAGACGTATTGTTTCAGGCGATATTCCTGATTCTTTAAAAGATAAAACAATTTTTGAGCTAGATATGGCTTCTCTTGTTGCCGGTGCTAAGTACCGTGGTGAATTTGAGGAGCGTTTGAAGGCTGTCCTTAAGAAGATTAAGGAATCTGAAGGAAAAATAATACTATTTATTGATGAAATTCACTTAATTGTAGGTGCTGGTAAGGTTGATGGCGCTATGGATGCCGGAAATATTCTAAAGCCAATGCTTGCTCGTGGTGAATTACATTGTATTGGTGCTACTACTCTTGATGAATACCATAAATATATTGAAAAGGATCAGGCTCTTGAGCGTCGTTTCCAAAAGGTTATGGTAACTGAGCCAACCGTTGAGGATACAATTTCAATCCTAAGAGGTCTAAAGGAACGCTTTGAGGTACATCATGGTGTTCATATTAAGGATAATGCGGTTATTGCTGCGGCAGTAATGTCAAATAGGTATATTACCGATCGTTTCTTACCTGATAAGGCAATCGATTTAATTGATGAGGCCTGTGCTTCTGTTAGATTAACTCTTGATTCAATGCCAGTTGAGCTTGATAATATTGAAAGACGTATCAATCAAATTAAAATTGAACTAATGGCTATTAAAAAGGATAATGATGCTTCTTCTGTAAAGCATGCTGAAGAGCTTGAGGTTGAGCTTAAGGATTTAAGCCAAAAGGATTCATCCCTTAAGGAAAAATGGCTTCATGAAAAGGATGAAATTAAAAATCTTAAGGATAAAAAGGCTATTCTTGATCGTAAGCGTTTTGAGCTTGAAACAGCCTATAATCAAGGAGATTTTGAAAAGGCATCTAAGCTTCAGTATCAGGTAATTCCTGCTCTTGAAAAGGAAATTTCTGATTTTGAAAATCAAAATAAGGATAATAAGCTCTTATCTGAAACCGTATCTGATGAGGATATTGCTCAGGTTGTATCTAAATGGACTAATATTCCCGTTTCTAAGCTAATGCAAGGTGAGCGTGAGAAGGTCTTAAAGCTTGCCGATAACCTAAAGCGTCGTGTAATTGGACAGGATGAGGCTATAACCTTAATTTCTGATGCCATTATTCGTCAGCGTGCTGGTATCAAGGATGAAAATCGTCCTATTGGTTCATTTATGTTTTTAGGACCTACTGGTGTTGGTAAAACAGAGCTTGCTAAAGCCCTAGCATCTGAGCTATTTGATAGTGAAACTCATATTGTACGTATTGATATGTCTGAGTATCAGGAGGCTCACACAGTGGCTAGATTGATTGGTGCCCCTCCAGGATATGTTGGATATGATGAAGGTGGACAATTAACCGAAGCTATTAGACGTAACCCTTATTCTATCATCTTGTTTGATGAGATTGAAAAGGCTCATAAGGATGTATTCAACGTACTTCTTCAAATTCTTGATGATGGTCGTTTAACTGATGGTCAGGGTAAAGTTGTTGATTTCAAAAATACAATCATTATTATGACCTCTAACCTAGGAGCTGAGCTTCTTCTTGAGGATCCTAATAACAAGAAAGGTGTTATTGATTTAATTAAAAATTACTTCAAGCCTGAATTCCTAAACCGTATTGATGAAATCATTGTGTTCAATCCATTAACAAAGGATGTTCAAATCAAGATTGTTGATAAGATTTTACATGAGCTTGATATTCGTCTTCTTGCGCAGGATATTCATATTAAATATACAGATTCCTTGAAGCACTATATTCTAGATCAAGCATTTGATATAACCTATGGTGCAAGACCAATTAGACGTTTCATTCAAAAATATGTTGAAACCTATATTGCAACCGAAATTATTAAATCTAATGTCAAACCTGGAGTTAATTATGTACTTGACTCTCAAGGTGGAGATTTAAGAATTTTGCATGAATAAAAAAGGGGAAGTGACTCAAAATCACTTCCTTTTTTATTCTAAAATTTCTAGCAAATCAATTGGCTTTTCAATTTTATATGTAGGGTTAAACTTATCTAAATCAAAGATTCTTTCATAGCCATAGCTACAAACAACGGATTTAATTTGTGCATTATTACAGGTTTGCATATCAACATGCGAATCACCAACATATAATACCTCACCCTTTTTAAGATCATATTTATTTAAAATATAATATATGCCCTTAACATCTGGCTTAGTACCAATTAAAGGCGATTCCCCTAAAGCCTCATCAAAAAGACCATTAAAGAAATAATCAATCATAGGCTTAACATCACTATCAAGCTTATTTGATAAGATAAAAAGCTTATAGCCCTTTTGCTTAAGAGTTGTTAATACCTCAGTCATACGAGGAAATTCACTTGTCTTAGTAATACGATATTCCTGATATTTTTCAAGATATATTTTAAGTACAGCCTCATAATCACTTTCCTTAACCAGCTTAGTTAGAGCCTCATCTCTTGAATGGGCAATACTTCTTGTAATAAGCTCGTGAATGCCATCCCCAATATAATATATGGCCTCCTCCCTTGATATTTTATCAAGGCCTGAGGCCAAAAGTCCTTCATTAATTGAATCCATTATTCCTACAATCGAATCAGTCAAAGTACCATCAAGGTCAAAAATTAGAGCCTTGATCATAGCTTAATTTCATCCTTCTTTTGATAATTGAAATCATAAATTGTAATAAGATTATCATCATCACATACGGCAAATGAATTAATCTTATCACCCTTAGGAATAGAAATTGAGCCCGGATTAATTGCTAAATATTTATCAGTATGCTCAATAATAGAAATATGAGTATGTCCATAAAGAACAACCTTAGCATCATCTGGGACAAGCTCAAGATGGTGCCCATGAGTTAAATAAACCCTTTTACCATTTAGGCTTGTAAAGTGAGGAGTATCAATTTTAAAGCTTAAAACCATTTGATCAACCTCGGCATCACAATTACCACAAACAGCCTCAATTTTATCCGCAAGCGGATTTAATAGGGCAATACACTCCTTTGGTGCGTATTCCTCTGGTAGGTCATTACGTGGCCCGTGATATAAAATATCACCTAGAATTAAAATTTTATCACATTTAAAATCATTATAGGCCTTTATTGCAAGCTTTAAATATTTAGCACTACCATGAATATCAGATATAATTAGATATTTCATTATTTAAACAACTCCTTAATATCATCCTTAGTCATATGCATAATAACATCATTATCATTGATAACCTCATCAGTAAGATACTTTTTACGATTTTGAAGCTCTACAATCTTATCCTCGATTGTATTTTTATTAATCATCTTAATAACATGAACAATATTCTTTTGTCCTAAACGGTGAGCACGATCTGTAGCCTGATTCATAGCGGCTAAATTCCACCATGGGTCATAATGAATAACCGTATCAGCTGTAGTAAGGTTTAAACCTGTACCTCCAGCCTTTAGGGAAATTAGGAAAACCTTAATTTCTGAATCACTGTTATACTTATTTACAAGCTCCATACGCTCCTGTGGATCAGTCTTACCAGTTAGGGTTAAATATTTAATGCCCTTCGCCTCAAGTCTTTTCTGCATAAATGGGAAAATAGATGTAAATTGTGAGAAGACAAGCATACGATGACCCTCTTGAGATTTTTCATCAATAATTTCCATTAATAAATCCATCTTAGAGTTAGGCACCTTAACATCATCTAGGAAAAGACGTGGCTCACAGGCAAGCTCTCTTAGTCTTGTAAGAAGGCTTAGGACATGGGAAATCTTGTAATCATCATTTTGTAATTCGCCTCGAGCCTGAGCAAGATATGCATCATAAAGCTTACGCTCATCATCGCTCATAAAGCTGAAGGAATAATTTTCAACCTTATCCTCAAGGTCAAGAACATCACCCTTAAGACGTCTTAGAATAAATGGAGATGTCTTTTTATTTAATTCTGCAAGTAAAACAGGATTAGTAAAGTTCTCATATTGCTTAACAAATTCTGATTTACCCTTTAAATAGCCAGGAAGAGCATAATCAAAGATTGACCATAAATCTAATAAAGAATTCTCAATTGGCGTACCAGTTAAGGCAAATTTAGAATCGGCATCAATCTTTTTAACCGCCATAGTTTTTAAAGCATCAGGGTTTTTAATGAACTGAGCCTCATCAATAACCATCGCTCTAAAGGATAGACCTTCGTATTTTTCAATATCCATTCTAATTGATTCATAGGAAGTAATTAAAATCTTGTTCTTAGTAAAGCTATCCTTAATATTTTCGGCCGTACGAGTCACACCATAAATTACAGAAATTGCAAGCCAAGGCGCAAATTTTTCAAATTCCATTTGCCAGTTAAATATTAGACTTGTTGGGGCAACTATTAAATATGCACGATCTCTTGGAAGTGAATCAATAAGGCTTATAACCTCAAGGGTTTTTCCCAGGCCCATGTCATCCGCAAGGATACCACCTAGATTGTATTTTGCTAAAACATAAAGCCATCTAAATCCTTCTCTTTGATAATCTCTTAGAGTAGAATTAATTTCATCATTAGGCTTAGCATCATAGCTCTTATATTCAATTAAATCATTTGAGAAGCTATCAAGTAAATTATTTGATTCTATTATATCCTTATATCTAGAAGCAATAAAATATGCTTGATATAGAGGAATTTTAATTTCATCTAATATATTTGTAACACCAAGCTCCTCAACTAAATCATTAAATAAATTAGCTGTTTCAGGATCAATTGATAAAATTGAACCATCTGATAATTCAACATAATGCTTGTTATTCTTATAGCATATTAAAATATCCTTAAGCTCAGATGCATTATATTTCATACCTTCAAATGTTAAAGAAATTAAGGAATCAGGCATCTTTAAATTCATTTTTTGAGATGACATCTTCACAAACTTAAGCTTTGATATATTTTCAGATAAGAATACATCACCATATTCCTTAAAAAGCTCTAGACGATTATTAATAATATCACAGATAGCATCAAAATCGTTAATAGTATAATTATTTGATTTAGTAAAGCCTAGGTTACGGATTAAAAGCTTATAATTCTTCTTCTTTAAATAGAAGGTATCATCCTTAAAATCACCCTTATAGCTAATTGACATCTTATGATTTTGATAATCAAAATAGGTATCAATCTTAATTTCCTTAGTAGGATGATAATCAAGATAGGTAATTTGCTTTGTATATAAAGGATAAATATTGTTTAAGAAAATCTCAAAATTATTATCATTTAAATCTAAAGACTTTTGCTCTAAGAGGGTATTTAATAGTGTTGCATACATTTTATCAGAGCCGGAAATGACATAGCAATAATCAGTCATAAATACAAATGTCTTAGAATGCGTTATAATAA
>URFB01000019.1 GCA_900547045.1 uncultured Mollicutes bacterium | reverse complement strand
ACTATAGCCAAGCTTAGCTACATTTAAAAAGAAATAAGGATACAAAGTACCTGAATAGCTTGGTCCTAAAATAGCTGCTCTAATTAAAATAAAGACAACATAAATTAAAGGTAAGATGGTTGATAATAAAGGATAATACAATTTAGCCACATTATGCTTGGAAAATATAATCCAATCAGCGGTAAACATTAAAGGTAGGACAACATGCATGATTAAATTAGAAATACTAAAGAAATATTCACTGGCAGTCTTTTCACCAGCAAGTAATATATTATAAACAAAGAAGGTTACTAAAATCATAATTACCGATGTAAAGCGTAAAATTGAAAGTGATTTAGCTTCCTCTTCTTTGCCTCTTATGCATTTTATTAATAAATAAAGAATAATACCAATACAAAGATAATTACTTAAATTAGTATACATTACATAAAAGCTTGAGCTAAAGCTTTTATTAAAATAACCAAGGCTTCCAATAATGCCAATAAAGCCTAGGGTTACATAAATAGTTCTAAAAATAATTTCTGCGATTCTTTTATTATTCATTTTTGCCATCTCCCTTACTAAAGAAAGCAACAGCAATCGCCCCCGGTCCAATATGCGTACCAATAACACTACCAATTAAAACCTTAGGAATTTCCTTATCACATAAATCCTTTGAATCCTGAATGTATTTTTCAAGTAGGGAATCATCAAGGCCGGAATAAGCCGTAGCATAAGGCTTTGTAAAATCAATTCCCTGGTAATTAACAATCGCCTCACGAAGCTTATTATTACCATTCTTAGATCCTCTTGCCTTACCAATGGAAATAATTCTGCCATCCTCAATTGCAAGGACGGGCTTAATATTTAAAATACCACCTACTACCGCAGTAGTAGCTGATATTCTTCCACCCTTCTTTAAATACTCAAGAGTATCTAGAAGTGCAACTAATCTAATCTTTTTCTTTTCCTCCTCAAGAATACTAACAATTTTCTTAGCATCATCGTATTCCTTAGTAAGCTCTAGGGCTCTTAGGGTTAAAAGCCTTTGACCAATCGTCACATTTTTACTATCAACAACATAAACATTATCATAATCAGCAGCGGCGATAGAAGCGCTATTATAGGTACCTGATAGATTACCAGATAAGCAAATTACAATCGCTGTATCCTTTTTATCAATCTCATCAAAGACATTTGCATAATCAAAGGGTGTTAGCTGGCTTGTCTTAGGAAGCTCGTCGCTTTCAACAAGCCTGTTGAAAAACTCCTTATTTGTAATATTTATACCATCAATATATTCCGTATCGCCAAAGCGAAGCCTTAGGGGAATAATTTTTATTCCTAGCCTTAAAGCCTCCTCTTGAGTTATATCTGATGCGGAATCAGTAATAATTTTAATCATATTTTTACTCCTTTTATTACATTTGTAGTTTCATTTAATAGCTCAATTAATTTCTTAAAATCAGCCTCTCCTAGCTTATTTTTAACAAGGCTCATTAGCCTAAGCATTCTTTCATGCTCCGTATTATATAGCTCTATATTATTACCTTTTTTAATAATAAGCTTTCTTTTATCATTTAAAGGAATATAGGTCTCGACTAAGCCCTTTGCCTTTAAATCATTAATTATACGATTAAGCTGTGACTTTAAAATATTAAGCCTTTCCTCTAATTCCTTAAATGACCTTTCCTCTTCAACAATCAGATTCATAACCATAATTTCATTGAAGGATAAATCACTTAACAATCTATTTTCCTTAATATTTACGGACATATTAATATACGCCCTTAATAATTCCTCCTCGAGCATACTTCCTCCTTTTTGTTCACTTTGTGAACGTTTTTATTATAGCATAAATATACTATGAGTCAAGTTTATTTTACAATTTTAGCATTTTTCTTATAAAACAAAAAAAATCACCAAATTGGTGACTTAATTTTTAAAAAACTGGCAGGACTAGCTGGATTCGAACCAGCGCGTGAGGGAGTCAAAGTCCCTTGCCTTACCGCTTGGCTATAGTCCTATTTACTTAATGCTTTTTCATTATACACTAGGCAAAACAAAAAAGCAAGTAATTTTTTTCTATTTTAGGATAAAATTTAACAAAAAGGGTATAGCAAGAGCTATAATAATTAAAATAAAACTAAATATTAAAAGCTTTTTTAAAGTATTAAGCTTAGACTCTAAATAATTTATTTTATTGCTTAAGGCCTTGATATTTTTATTATAATGCTGCTTAAAGCCCTCTAAATCACTATCAATCGTATCTAAAGAATCATTAACCTGCTTAAGCCTTAAGGAAAAATCGGTTTGTTTTTTAGTAATATCCTCCTGAGCCTTAAGGTCCTTTACGACATTTAATAGCTCCTGACGCGCCATATCATCAATCTCTTCTTCGCTTGCATGCTCAAGACGAAGCTCAAGCTCCTTAACAATTGTTCTGTTAACAGCGATATTAGATACGCCAAGACCAAATAAAAACTTTGTAATATTAGTTAAGGCCTGCTGATACTCAAATGTCTTTTCTAAGGCCTCCGTATTTTTTATAGTCGCCTCACTTAAGGACATTTGGGTATTTTGCATCGCCTCAAGGGCGTTTTTTTTATTAAAAAGACCTATTTTTTTGTCCTTAGCCTCTCTTGCCTTAGTATCAGCTTCGTAAGCGTGGCTTTTGGCAAGGTTAAGATTTTCCTTTAGGCTTGTCATAAGCTCAAATTGTTCTTCAATTAGCTTAGGTACATCAGCTACACTTACATTATCTTTTACTTCATCATTCATTTGCTTCACTCCCAGTTAAGAATATCCTTAACGTCCTTCTTTAGGCTTTCATTTTTTTCAAAGGCTGAATCTGCCTTAATAGAAATGCTTTCAAGGCTTTCCTTAGTTAAATCAACATCTGATTTAGCCATTATTGCCGCATCTGCCATTGTTCTTCTTACTGACTCAATTACTTCAGAGGCCTTGTGGCATTCCTTCCAAGCATCATCCTGAAGACAATAAAGCTTTCTTCCAAGAAGGCTAGTATAATTTTCAACTAGACTAATGCGCTCAGCACGCTTTCTTTTTCTTGTTTTACCCATAAACGTGTCTGTTGTAAGTGAAAGAATTAATCTTCCTACTCCTACAAAATTAATTCTAATTAATAAATTTGAAGCGAATAAGGCTTTATTTCCTTCACTTTTAATTGAAGCCTCAATAGATGCATCACATATATCTACTGTCATCATAGTTATAAGCGATACGCTAATCATTCTTGAAACAGTACGGTTATTAAAGGGAATGGTTTTCTTAAAATCAACCTTAGCTAATTGCTTAAGACTTCTAACATTTTTTTGCTTAATTTCCTTAATTAGCTCATGAACAAAATAAACCGCTCTTACTACTATCTCATTAATCGAAACGATAAGAGCCTGGCTTCCTAACATCTTTAGGGTATTTAAGCCCGTTGAAATAGCATTTAAGGAGCCTGTATCAAGATTATTAGCTAAAGCCTCATAAAAAGCATCTCCATTAGTCTTAAGCCCACTTGATGAGGCATCATCTATTAAGCTTTTAAGACCAAGGGGTAGATTAGCTGCTGGCTTTGCTTTTGAAAAGATTAAATTAGAAAGCCACATCACAGTACCATAAAAAATACCGCTATAAAGATTAGCCTCTACAATTGGCTTTATTTTTTCCGTTTTAATTTCTTCATGCTTAGTATATAAAATTTTAGTGCCAGTTAGAGCACTTACAATACTAAAGACAAGCCCAAAAAAGGAAGCATGGCTTGCAAGATCTAAATTGTTAATGCTAGCGCTATTATTTAAGTTTTGGTTTAAGGCGCCTAGAGCCTCATTAGTACTTGTAAAGTTTTCTCCTGTTAGCTCTGATGCAAATTGATTAACAAGACCCGTTGGGCTTCCTAAATCTAAATTTTTAGTAAGAATCGTATCTAAAAAACTAGCAAGCGCACCTGAGGCTACTGCAAGAGAATAATCAACAAGCTTAGCGTGATTAGTTAGGCGGTTAATTTCATTATCACAGGCTTCAATATCGCGCTTCATATCATTTATTTGCTGGTTTAGTGAACCTAGACCAATATTATCACTTGTAATATCACATTCAAAATTAAGGTCTAAGTCCTTATCATCAAACTTCAATATTGGCTTTTTTATCGTCAAGCTAAACACCTCTTTTTCATATGATACTATAATTATAGCAAAAAATTAATAATAAAAGCTATTTTTTTATTAAAATAGCTTTTATTATTATGATTTATTCTTTACTTCCTCAATTAAACCATCAATTTCCTTTTCATTAAAAACCCTAATGCCATTTTCTTTTAAAAGCTTGGCTGTAACGCCTTCGCCATCAATTAAGACACCAGTAAAGCTTCCATCATAAATTTTATTATTTCCACAGCTTGGGCTTTTAGCCTTTAGCATGGCATATTTAGCACCTGATTGTAAAGCCTTATTTAAGGCAAGACCAGCACCCTTTTCATATTCTTTTGTAACATCAAGCCCCTTAGATGAAATTACTCTAGCATTAATAATTTCTGCAGGATCTCTTGGCACACCAAGTCCGCCCTCTAGCTCTGGACAAATTAAAATAAAATCAAAATAATCATTTAAAGCTAAAGCCTTTGCATTATAATTATTTTTTCCATTATATTTTGTATTTTGACCAAGGAGACAAGCGCTTATAATTAAAGGAAGCTTCATTAGAAAACTTCCTTGATTACGATAGTTTGAAGACGATCAGGGCCTACTGAAAACATTGCGACATCAACGCCTGTAACCTCTTCAATCTTACGAATATAATTTTTAGCATTTTGAGGTAATTCATCGAATGAATGAACATTCGTAATATCCTCGCTCCAGCCTGGTAAAGTATCATAAATAGGCTGGCAACGCTCAAATACGCTTAGTGTACCTGGCATGTAGTCAATTCTTTTACCATCTAGCATATAGCCTGTACAAATCTTAAGCTCCTCAATTCCGGTTAAAACATCAAATAGCATTAATGACCAGTTATTAATACCTGATACCTTAACAGCGTGACGTAGGGCAACACCATCAAGGTAGCCAATACGACGAGGACGCTTAGTAACTGTACCATATTCATGACCACGCTCACGAATAGTGTGGGCAAGCTCTCCTTCAATTTCAGTTGGGAATGGACCTGCACCTACTCTAGTAGTATAGGCCTTACAAATACCCAAAACATTATCAATGTATTTAGGAGCGATACCCGTATTTAAAGGTACAGATGCTGCACAAGGAGATGATGAGGTAACATATGGGAATGTTCCATGCTCAATACAAAGCATTACACCCTGGGCACCCTCAAATAAGATTTGCTTATTTTCCTTAATCGCCTCATTTAAATATTCTGAAGTATCACAAATATACTTAGAAATTTCCTTAGCATAGCCCATATATTCATTATAAATATCCTCAAGCTTAAGCTCAGGAAGACCATACATTTTAAGCTCCATATTCTTGATTACTAAAGCTTCGCTTAGGCGTTCCTTAAAGAATTCAGGACATAATAAATCTCCTACTCTAAGGCCAATACGAGAAGCCTTATCTGTATAGCAAGGGCCAATACCCTTTTTAGTTGTACCAATCTTATGGTCACCCTTTAAATTTTCCATCGCACCATCAAGCATAATATGATATGGCATAATTAAGGAAGCACGATCAGAAATCTTAAGCTTATAATCCTTAATTCCTCTTTCCTCAAGACCATGAAGCTCCTCTAGGAAGGCCTTAGGATTAAAAACAACGCCATTAGCAATTACATTTGTAATATGAGGATTAAAAATTCCTGATGGAATTGATTGAAGTGCAAACTTCTTACCATCAAAGGCAATGGTATGCCCAGCATTATTTCCCCCTTGATATCTAACTACAACATCAGCCTTGCATGCAAGGTAATCTGTAATTTTCCCTTTTCCTTCATCGCCCCATTGAGAGCCAACTACAACTAATCTAGACATATTCTTTTTACCTCTTATTCCTTTTCAATCATATCGCGAGCAACCCAAACACCATTCGCACCAGCTTGGGCAAGACCTCTGGTAATACCTGCGCCATCGCCACCAACATAAAGTCCATCAATACGAGTCATAAAATGATCATTTACAACTGGACGAGCCGAATAGAATTTAGCTTCTACACCATAAAGAAGGGTATGCTCCGTTGCAATACCTGGTGTTACCTTATCTAGGGCCTCAATCATTTCAATAATTGATTTCATTGTATTATATGGAAGAACAAGACCTAAATCACCTGGTACAGCTTCCTTTAAAGATGGCTCAATAAAGCCCTCCTTAAGACGCTTTTCAGTTGTACGACGTCCCTTCATAATATCACCATAGCGCTGAACAATAATTGATCCACATGATAGTTGATTTGCAAGACGTGATACCTCATGAGCATATTCATTAGGCTCATTAAATGGTTCTTCAAACTTGTGAGATACGAGTAGTGCAAAATTCGTATTTCTTGTACCAAGCTTAGGATCCGCAAAGGCATGTCCATTAGCTAGCATTGTACCACTATGGTTTTCAACTACAACGTGTCCTGATGGATTTGAGCAGAAGGTTCTTACCGTTGTACCAACACTTGTACGGTATAAGAATTTACCTTCATATAAATGCTTATTAATTTCTTGCATAACAATATCAGATGTTTCAACACGAACACCAATATCGACTTGATTATGAGTCATATTGATCTTATGCTTCTTACAAATTTCTTCTAGCCATATTGATCCATCACGACCAACTGATAATAGCACTTTATTAGTTTCAATTAGCTCATCGCCAAGCATTACACCACAAACCTTGCCATCCTTAACAAGAACGTCAGAGGCCTCACACTCAAAGCGCATATCAATAACCTTAGCAAGATCATCAAACATTCTTTGAAGGATTTGTAAATTATTTTCCGTACCTAAATGTCTAACACGGCTTCTTAAAAGCTTTAAGCCGGCTCCAATAGCCTTATGCTCAATTTCCTTAACCGCATCGGTTGTTGGGTCAGTAATAACGTGTGTAGCACCATATTTTAAATTAATCGAATCGACGTAGCAAATTAAATCCTCAACCTGGGATGCCTGTAAATAATCTGTCATCCAGCCACCAAATTCAGAGGTGATGTTAAATTTACCATCAGAATAGGCTCCAGCTCCACCAAAGCCATTGGTAATTGAACACGCAGGATAGCATCCTGATATTCCATCCTTATTTTTAGGACACTTAGGGATCTTATGCTGCATAACCGGACAGATACGATGATAAATATCGTGCCCCTTATCTACTAGCAAAACCTTAAGGTTCTTATTTTTTTCAAGCAATTCATATGCGCAAAATATTCCGCATGGACCTGCGCCAATGATTACAACATCATATTTCATTAAAAATCACTACCTTTATGCATTACGCTTAATTATAACAAATTTTGATTTCTTTTTAAACTAATTTCTAGCATTATTTAGAAATTTAAGAATTTGAAATCTTTTTCATTATAAAATAAAGTCTTTTTGATTTTTTTATAATTTAATTAATAATTATAAAAAGTCAGATCGCTCTGACTAAAAATAAGAAGATAGGTATGATGATATAACATCTATAATATCGAGCTCTGTTTTCATAAGGGGCTCCTTACTTACTAGAATAATTATGGCCTTTAGGTCACCAAGCTTTAAAATCTTTTTTCCTACAATATATTTTTCAAGCTTAGTATGCTTAGTTATTTTAACCTGATTAGAGGGAACTAAGGAAAGTGACCCATCATGCAAAAATAAGCTTAAAAATTCCTCTGAAATATTATCATGCTTAGAAACACTAGATATGGTTGAGGCAATAACCTCAGAGGATGAGGAAACAATTAAATCAAGATGATCATTTTTAAAAGCCTTTAATAAATATAGCAAATGCTCATCTATTTCACTAAGCTCACTGTATTTAGATAAAATTATTTGCTTATCTGAGGTATAGATATCTAGCATATCACCTGGTCCTACTCGAAGACGCTTTCTTATTTCCTTAGGAATAACAATTCTGCCTAATTCATCAATTCGGCGAATAACTCCTGTTTCTTTCATAAGATCACCTTTTATATTTTTACACAATGCCTCTTCTTTATACATTTAATTAGCTTTTTTATGACAAAAAAGCACCATTTTCAAGGAAATGATGCCTAATTTAAAATATTAAATTTAATATGCATATTAGCTTAAATTCAAGAGCAAATATAAGCCTTAATTTAATAAAGATAAATTTTATATATTATTTCAATATTTTTTCGACTTCTTCGAGCGTTAGATTTGTAGCTTTAGCAATAAATTCATTAGTTTGACCTAGAGAATGGAGATTTTTTACAATTTCTTTTTTGCTTTCTTCCATTCCTTCAGCCTTTCCTTCAGCTTTTCCTTTAGCAAGACCTTCTTCCATTCCTTCCTGTTTAGCTGACTTAAGCTTATTATATTGATCTTTAAAAAATAGCTCTCTTGAAAATGCTTCATTTCTTAATGCTTCATCACTGTTCATCTTTTTTAACATCTTGCTCGCCTCCATTGCTAAAATTCCCTGAGGATTTGGTAAGTTATTTACATCTAAATTATCAAACCATTCAAGGAATTCCCTTAATTCCATTATAGGGCAATTTTCTTTATTTTTCAAGAATATAAGACGTACTACATGATCAGGATTAATAATACATCCTTCTTCATTTTGAAGATAGTATTTTGTCATCCATTTGCTATCATCCTTAACATATGTTTTTATATTATTAAAGCCCAAAAACCATATTGATTCTAAATAAGCATTATCATAATCCTCGTTTGGACTCACTAGCTCAGAATATTTTCTAGAGCTATAATAATCCATTCTTGTTTTAAGATTATAATAATTTTCATTTTGCATCTCAAGATTTATTTTAATTGTTTTAATACTATCCTCAAATTTAACAGATGCTAATACATCATAAACAATCTTCTTATTACTGGGATATACGGATTCTGTATTATCATAGCTAATATCATTTTCATTAACCTTTTTATCCCATAATACAGATAAAAATAAAGCTAAACAATGCTTATTCAAAAAGAATTGCTTAAAATAAACATCGCTACTTAAATCAAAAAATTTTTCGTTCTTTTTTGCTATCATTTTGAGCCTCCTTTTTTATGTAAAGGCCTTTACGACTTCATCTTAGCACCTACTATTTTTATTGTCAAATCACCCCAAATTTGGCATTTTCTCAACATCAAGCATAAGCAAAAGCTAAAGCTAAATTTCCTTCTATTTTTTATAAAAATTGATGATGCCACAAAAAATATACACTAATAGCTTATTAGAAATAATCTTATCTTTTTTATAAAATTTAGCGTAATTTTTAAAAGATTTTCTAGTATAAATGTTAAAATTCACCTACCATTTTATAAAAAAATCAATTTAATTAAAGAGCTAAAGAAAGCTCATTTTTTGAAGAAAAAAAATTTTTTATTTTTTTCACACTTTCTTAAAGAAACTACTTATAAAGGTATAAAAAAATCCGGATTTCTCCGGACTTTAAATTATTCAATTGCAATGTATTTGTTTTCTTTCTTTGTTTCCTTCATCATGTTAAGCGTCAAAACACCATCATTTAAAGAAGCTTTGATGCTCGCCTCATCAACATCAGGCAAATAGAAACTACGTTTACAAGAACGTGTATCAATTTCACGAATCAAATATTCTTTGTCATCAATATTCTTAGTATTTTCAATTGCAACAGTCAAATATTGATCATGATAAGATACCTTAACATTATCCTTATTAACTCCAGCTACATTAATATTAAATACATATCCTTCCTTAGTTTCCTTCGCATCTGTTTGAAGCCTAGATGTTGTAAAAACAGAAAGACCATTAAATACATCATAATCATTATTATTTTTTCTTAGAAATAACATAAAAATCAGCTCCAATCGATTATTTATAAATTATTCGATGCAAATAGATTTAGTTTCCTTACGAACAAATGGTAAGCAAATAGTTAGAATACCATTTTCAAGACGAGCCTTAATGCCCTCAGCATCAACATTTGCAAGTTCAATTTCACGCTTATAGTAATTTTCAAAGCGCTCACGAATTACATATTCATCCTTAGAAGCTTCATGCTCCTTAACCTCGATAACAAGCTTAGAAGCATCATAATTCATAGAAATATCTTCCTTCTTTACTCCTGGAAGTGAAGCTTCAACGATATAGCCTTCATTATTCTTTTTTACATTAACTGCAATAAGACCACGAGCCTTCTTTTGAGCTTCAAGTGCTCCTTTGCTTACTTCATCAAACACTTTATTTAATTCTTCAAAAACATCATTGAACATATTAATCATCCTTTCTTGCTGGCACTCTGCTTTTTAGTCTGCCAACCAACTACATCAATAGTATATCACAAAAATTGGCACTGTCAACATAACTTTGCCAAAAAGTTGATTGTAAACGTTTTCGTAGTTTTTGGCTTTAAAGTAGTCTTTATGCCTTTCTGTTTTACTTAAATAACTATTTATGATATACTTAATTTGCATAATAAAAGAAAGAAAAGAGGTTTTTTAAATGAGAGCAGCATTAATTGGATATGGAACAATGGGACGTTTAGTCCATGAGGAGCTAGGCGCTGAATGTGTTGTTGTAATCGCACCTAATGGTCCTGATTGCATGAATAACCTATTTGAATATGAAAAGCCAATTGATATTATCATTGATTTTTCTGTCCCAGCTAATTTAAATATGATTTGTGAATATGCAAGCCTTCACAATACTCCTGTTGTAATCGCAACAACTGGCTTTAGCCCTGAACAAAAGCTTCAAATTAAGGAGCTAAGTGCTAAGGTCCCTGTGCTTAAGAGTACAAATTTTAGTATTGGTTCGATTCTAATGAATAAATTCATTAAGGAGGTTACACCTCTTTTATGTGATGATTTCGATATTGAGGTTATTGAAAAGAATCAATCTAAGAAGGATAATCGTTCCTACTATATGACTGAAGGAATCGTTGATTTAATTGAAGAGGAAACCGACCTAAAGCCAAAATATGATCGTGCTACTAATGCATCTCGTTCAGGTAACGAAATTGGTGTCTCTTTAATTAAGGGTGGTAGTATGCAGCCAACCCATGAGGTACTTTACTGTGGTGAAAATGAAATTCTAACTATTTCCCACACTGAGCTTTCTGCTAACCAATTTGCTAAGGGAGCCTATGATGCAGCCCAGTGGCTTTTAACTAAGCAAGCTGGCTTATATTCAATGGATGAATATATAAACGATAAAATTAAAGAATAAGCTTAAAAAGGGATTATCAAAAATGATAATCCTTCTTTTATTAATTAAGTATAAATTTAAGCACTGATGCATTATGATCAGAATACATAAAGCTTATATCCTGGCCATTAAGGCTTGTAATATTGTTTACAAATTTTACTGTAACGTTGCTTGAAACAATAAAGCCATCCACAACGGATGTAAAAACCACATCCTTCTTGTATGGTATATCTGCATCACGACATGATGGATTTTTATCATCAGCTGCGATGCTAAAGCCCTCTGCTAAATCACTATCATTTAAAATTTGAAGCCAATCAGGTAGCTTCTGGTCTGATTTAAATAAGCCTCTTTCATAGGAATTAACTAAATCATGGTTAAAATCCCCACCAACAATAACATAATTACCCTTAGAAGCCTCGTCTTCCATTAATTCATTTAAAAGCTTAAGCTGCTTCTGGCGATAAACACCACCCTCATCATAGGCCGAAAGATGGGCAGTAATCATTACAAGCTCACGGTCCTCTACCTTATATCTTACTAAATTTAAGCATCTATCTAAATCAAAGAATTTAGTAGGAAATTTAGTCTCAACTGGAAGTTCAATACGCTTAGACTCCTCCATTTTAAATCTTGACATTGTAAGAAGCCCACTATTTACAACTCCATGCATGTCATTTAAAGGATAAGGTAGATAGC